>CAMYWU010000062.1 GCA_947302895.1 uncultured Clostridia bacterium
GCTCCCCATTTTTCACTGAAATCTCGATATCCTTGCGCATAAGGTCTATTACTTCCCTTATTCTTGAAGACAGTAGGGTAGGAGTCGCTGCTATCATGTAGCATTCCATAAAAAAACCTACCAATGACAGTATATTCGTTATCGGAAAGACCCTCATTTTTTGCAGAATAAACAACATCGCCTTTATAATCATAAAGATTATAGGTTTCGCCGTCTTCATATGTTCTTTCAAAATAATAGCTTTTTATTTTTTCTGTTGTTTGAGGTTGTTTTTTGTTGTGTTTTTTAAAAATCATTTATGTCATCCCTAATATTAATAAAATATTTATACAATATTATAGGGTAATTGTCAAGAAAAAGCGGTTGGCAAAGCCAACCGCCTTCTTATTAATATTTCTTTCTCTTAATATAGGAAGTATGAAGAGCGTGGTGAGCTTTTTCGCTTCCGAAATCGCCGTACCAATCTTTGTAAAGAGTCTTGATAACAGGAGATTCATGGCTCATTCTGAGTGCCATTCCTGCATCCTGATCATAAAGAGCCTTTGCACGAAGAGCCTTAAGGTCAACCGTATCACGAACTGACTGAGGCTGAATCGGCTGTCCGCCGCCGTTTACACAACCGCCGGGGCAGCACATAATTTCGATGAAGCCCCATCCTTCAGGGTTGCCTGCTGCAAGCTTATCCATAACGATTTTTGCATTTGCTGCGCCGGATGCAACGCAGAGCTTAAGCGGAGTTCCGCCAACCTCAACAGTTGCTTCCTTAATTCCCTGAGTTCCGCGGACTGCTTTAAGGTCAATAGCCTCTGTTGCGCCGTTGAGCCAAGCATTTGCTGTACGAACAGCAGCTTCCATAACACCGCCCGTTGCGCCGAAGATAACAGCAGCACCTGTATCATCGCCGAGAGGACTGTCAAACTCTTCATCGGGAAGATTTTCAAAGTTAATTCCGAGACGCTGCATCATTCTTGCAGCTTCTCTTGTTGTTAATGCAACATCGATATCGGGATAACCTGAAGCGCTCTGGTCCTCTCTGCCGATTTCGAATTTCTTAGCAGTACAGGGCATAATTGAAACGCAGAAGATATCCTTCGGGTCGATGCCCATCTTCTCTGCATAATATGTTTTAATAACTGCGCCGCTCATCTGCTGAGGTGATTTACAGCTTGAAAGATGACCGAGAAGCTCAGGATAATAGAACTCGCAGAACTTAACCCATCCGGGTGAGCAGGAGGTAATCATCGGAAGAGTTCCGCCCTCCTTAATTCTCTCAACAAGCTCGTTTGCTTCCTCAACGATTGTGAGGTCAGCGCCGAAGTTGGTATCGAAAACTCTGTCGAAGCCAAGTCTTCTGAGTGCTGCAACCATCTTGCCCTCAACATTTGTTCCAATCGGCATACCGAAGCATTCGCCGATTGTTGCACGGATTGAAGGAGCGGTGTGAACAACAACATGCTTTGTGGGATCTGCAAGAGCAGCCCAAACCTTATCTGTATCGTCCTTTTCAGTTAATGCAGCAGTCGGGCAAACAACTGTACACTGACCGCAGGAAATACAGGGAGTTTCATTAAGACTAACCTTAAACGGCTGTCCGATAGCGGTATCAAAGCCTCTGTCGTTAGGACCGATAACGCTTACATACTGCTGCTTACAAGCAGCAACACATCTTCTGCAAAGGATGCACTTATTGTTATCTCTTACGAGATGAGCAGTGCTTGTATCCTTTTCATACTTAGGCTTAACGCCCTCAAAAGCATTCATATCAACGCCATATTCATGGCAGAGCTTCTGAAGCTCACAGTTTGTTGAACGAACGCAGGAAAGGCAGTTCATTTCGTGAACCGAAAGCATAAGCTCAAGAGTTGTTTTTCTTGCAGCCTGAATCTTTGCGGTGTTTGTTAAAACTTCCATTCCTTCGGAAACGGGATATACGCAGGCTGTAACCTGACGGAAGCCCCTTCCCTCATTAGCCTCAACGATACAAATACGGCAAGCGCCGATTTCGTTGATTTCTTTCATAAAGCACAGTGTAGGAATTTCAATTCCGATCTGACGGGCTGCATCAAGAATCGTTGAGCCCTTGGGAACGCTAGCCGCTACACCATTAATTTTAATATTAACCATATCTGCCATTTCAACGTCCCCCCTTAGTGTTTGCTTATTGCCTGAGGCTTACAGTTTGCTGCACAAGCGCCGCACTTAATACATTTATCAGGAATGATTTCGTATGAAGGAAGCTTGTGGCCCGGAGCAATATAAGTTGTTTTAACAATTGTGTCAACAGGACAGTTACCTGCACAGCGTCCGCAGCCGATACACTTATCCTTATCAATAACATAGGTGAGAAGATCCTTACAAACTCCTGCAGGACACTTCTTATCAACAACGTGAGCAACATACTCATCTCTGAAGAACTTAAGTGTTGCAAGAACAGGGTTTGGAGCTGTCTGACCAAGACCGCAGGCTGAGTTTGCCTTTATGTAGTAGCAAAGCTCTTCAAGTCTGTCGAGATCCTCAAGAGTTCCCTTGCCCTGAGTAATCTTTTCAAGGATTTCATAAAGTCTCTTTGTACCAACACGGCAGGGAGTACACTTACCGCAGCTCTCATCAACCGTGAACTCAAGGAAGAACTTAGCAATATCAACCATACAGGTTTCTTCGTCCATAACGATAAGTCCGCCGGAACCCATCATACAGCCCATTGCCAAGAGGTTATCATAGTCAATCTCTGTATCGATAAGCTTTGCAGGAATACATCCGCCCGAAGGTCCGCCTGTCTGAGCAGCCTTGAACTTCTTGCCGTTTGGAATACCGCCGCCGATATCATAGATAATCTCACGAAGGGTTGTTCCCATGGGGACCTCAACAAGACCTGTGTGCTTAATCTTACCGCCGAGAGCAAATACCTTTGTTCCCTTTGATTTCTCTGTTCCCATTGATGCAAACCAATCAGCACCCTTGAGAAGAATCTGAGGAATGTTTGCAAATGTTTCAACGTTGTTTTCAACAGTCGGCTTGCCGAAAAGACCTTTAACTGCCGGGAAAGGAGGTCTCGGACGAGGCTCACCTCTGTTGCCCTCAATTGAGGTCATAAGAGCTGTTTCCTCACCGCAAACGAATGCGCCTGCGCCAAGACGGATTTCAAGGTCGAAATCAAAGCCTGAGCCAAAGATATCCTTACCTAAAAGACCGTATTCACGAGCCTGGTCGATAGCGTGCTGAAGTCTTGCAACAGCGATGGGATACTCTGCACGAACGTAAACGAAGCCCTTTGTTGCGCCAACTGCATAACCGCAGATTGCCATTGCTTCGATAATACAGTGCGGGTCGCCTTCAAGCACTGATCTATCCATAAATGCACCCGGGTCGCCCTCGTCTGCATTACAAACAACATATTTCTGGTCTGCCTTATTGGGAGCGCAAAGCGACCACTTAAAGCCTGTCGGGAAGCCGCCGCCTCCACGGCCTCTGAGTCCTGAATCGGAAACGCATTTAATAACGTCCTCAGGAGTCATTTCGGTTAAAACCTTACCAAGAGCAGCATAACCGTCTACAGCAATGTATTCATCAATGTTATCGGGATCGATAACGCCGCAGTTACGAAGTGCAACACGGTGCTGTGCTCTGTAGAAATCAGTATCGGAAAGTGAAACTGTTCCTCCAACAAGAGAATCCTTGGGTGCGGTTGTTTCATCATAAACAAGACGCTGAACAACTCTTCCCTTCAAAAGATGTTCCTGAACAATTTCCTCAACATCATCTGCGTGAACCTGGCTATAGAATGTTCCTTCAGGATAAACAATAACAACCGGACCAAGCGCACAAAGACCAAAACAACCGGTCTGTACAAGCTTGATTTCGTGGGTTAATCCGGCAATTTCAAGCTGCTCTTTGAAAGCCTCCTGAACTGCCTTGCTTCCTGAGGAAGTACAGCCTGTACCGCCACAGATAAGAACTTGTGAACGAATCATAACTTTACCTCCATATATTATAACTCATCATTCAACTCATCGTTTGAGATTGTGTACTTGTTAACAACTCTGCCACCCTGGAGGTGAATTTCAACAACCTCTTTTGCCTTTTCGGGTGTCATTTTAACATATGTAACCTTTTCCTTGCCTGCCTCGAAAACCTCAACAACGGGCTCGAACTGGCAAATTCCGATGCAACCTGTCTGAGAAACAGTAACCTTGTTTCCAAGTCCAAGACGGTTAACCTCTTCAACAAAGGTGCTTAAAACAGGACGTGCGCCTGCTGCGATTCCGCAAGTTGCCATACCAACAACAACTCTGATATCGCCCGAACCCTCACGAAGAATAACCTTATCCCTCATCTGTTCTCTGATTGCCTGAAGTTCAGCTAATGATTTCATAACTTCTCTTCCTTCCTATAATTATTTATATTTTGAATTTATAAACTAAAACAATAGTTTTATTTATACATATTTATTACCGAGGCTAAACTATGCATTGAACGCTTCATACTGTTCAAGCAGATATTCTTCAATCCATTTTATAACCTCGTATGCATTCAGCGGCGCATCTCCCAGAACCTCACGAAGCTGTCTTGTGTCAAGCTCAACCTTTTTATCGCCAGTGCTGTGGCAAAAATAGAAGTCCGTTTCGGGATGCCCCTGAATCAGGGTGATAATTGAGGAAACAACATCGCCCAGCGGAGTGAAATCAAGATGGTCCTTGAAAAACACTGCCGTAACTGTTGTTCCGTGGTCCTCGGGAAATTCGCTTTCGGTTTTTGATTCAACCTCAAGCTCTCCGCCCGTCTGCTCTGCTGCGAGCTTCAGAAGCGGAACTCCGAGCCCTACTTTTCTTGTTGTTCGGGTTGTATAAAACGGGTCTACAACCGATTTAACAACCTCGCTGTCCATTCCGCAGCCGTCATCCTTAATCCGGAGAGTAAGCTTATTGTCCTGCTCCGTTATAAGAATTTCGGTGAGGCTTGCTTTAGCCTTAACGGAATTTTCGGCAACATCAAGAATATTGAGCGATAGTTCCTTCATTTCTTCACCTTAGTAATCTGAAAACATTTTCTCTTACTGCCTGAGCGCTCTTAAGCCCCTCATCCAGTTCAAAAAAGTTTTCCTTATCCCTGATATTTTCAAGATAATGCGCATCGGAGCTGATTACAACCCTTTTATCATACAGCTTGTATTTTTCAACATATTCATCAACCTTGTCTCTTCGGTTGATTTCAACTATATCAAAATGGGGAGTTTCGGGAAAGGTTCCCAAAACCTCTATAACTCCGTTTGCCTGACGGTCGATATGGGCGGGATATGCAATTCCGCCAAAGATTTCAACCAGACTCGGAACCTCTTCAAGCGAAACGGTTGTTGCGTTTGAAAGAAGGTTTTCATCCTCGCCGATTATATTATCCTTACCGTCAAGAATAAACTGATTTCCGAAAATATCAATTCTGTTTTTAATTTTTATTCGCCTTTTATCGATTTCCTCATCGAAAGCCATAGCGTCGCTGAGGTTTTCAAAAAGGCAAACAACGTGTATATCCTCTGCGGTTGTCAGTTCCATACCTGCGATAGGAACTATATCATAATTCAAAGCCGCCTCAAAAAATGCGGGGCAGTTTTTGCAGGTGTTATGGTCTGTTAAAGCAACAATATCAAGCCCGCAGAGCTTTGCCATTCCTGCGATGTTATTCGGAGTGTTATCATCACTTCCGCACGGTGATAAGCAGGAATGAATATGCAAATCATAGTAATATTTTTCCATCAGACCTTACCGAAAAGCAGCTGCGCCGTTTCAAAAGCAGGAAGCGATGAGGACAGGAAATTAATTCCCTTCTGAATTGCCGTTTCCTTGAGCGTTTCGTCAAGGGTTACGCCCTCTGCAAGAATAACGCAGGCAACATCGGAAAGAGAAGCAACTGCAATAACGTTTATATTGTTCATAATCGTTATCCAGGCATTATCCTCGTTTGCTCTGCCCATAACCCAGCTCAGCAAGTCGCCGATATATGCTCCGCTGACTTCCTTATCGCCATCGGGAACGCAGATTTCTTCAAAGGAGCAGGAGGTGCAAAGCTCATTAACTGTCATTTTCATTCTCCCTTCCTTTCATAATCAGGCATCCGTCGATTGTTGTTTTGCCCTTAACGATATCCTCTGCAAAGGCTCTGCAGCTCGGAGCACCGCAGGCACCGCAGTCTATACCGGGCAGGGTTGCTTTTAAACTCTGGATATCAGCCATCATTCTCATCGACTGCGCAATACTGTCGCCCAGCCTGTTTATCGGCTGATACTCGGGAAGAACGTTAAACAGATAATCCTCGGGGATATATGTTTCATCATCAATGAAATTCTGAGATACGGGAAGATATCTTCTGAGCGACTGAAGCCTTGCCTTGGCAATAAACGGATTTGCCATCGCCATAACTCCGCCAACGCATCCGCCGGGGCAGGCATTGAGCTCAATGAACTTAAGCGAGGGAATGTTTCCGTTTTCAACCTGGTCGAGCACACGAATGATATTTTCAATTCCGTCTGCCGCAAGATAATCCTCGTTGAATATTGCGGTTGATTCGCCGCCCGAGGAAGCCCAGCCAATACCGATTATTCCCGATTCGCAAAGCGATTTAATTTCATTCTCCTGCGACATTTCGCCGATAAGCATAAAATATATATCGCTTATTGAAACAACAACGTCAACCTGACTCTTATAATCAGCAAAGCCGTTTTTAACGTAGCTTACCTTTCCTGGACACGGGGATATGAAACAAACTCCGATATCCTCGCTGCTAAGCTCGGGATGCTCTTTAAGCGCCTTTTCCCTTGCAAGCCTTGCGGCAACCTCCATCGGAGGCAGCATATGCAAAATATTTTCGCTCAGCGACGGAAATCTTAAAGATATCAGCCTTATGGCAACGGGACAAGCCGAGGAAATAACCGGCTTCTTAATTCCGTCTGTTTTAAGATAAAGTCGAGTATATGCCGAAACAAGCTCTGCCGCCTTGGAAACCTCAAAAACATCATCAAACCCGATTCTTAAAAGCCCGTCGAGAACATAATCAACATCATCAAGATTATCAAACTGACCGTAAAGCGTCGGAGCGGGAAGCGCAATTTTGTATTTAAAGCGCTTCATATCCTCGAGCTTTCCGAAAACAGCCTTCTTTGCCTGATGCGGACAGTTTCTAATACACTCTCCGCAATCAATGCAGCGCTTTTCGTTGATAACTGCATGTCCGTCTTTAATTCTGATAGCTTCTGTCGGGCAGTGCTTTAAGCAGGTTGTGCATCCGGTGCATTTGCTTGGATCAAGCAATACTGAATGATCATATAAATGCATTTTATCACACTACTGTAAATTTACTTTCATTCTTACCGTTGTTCCAACGCCAACGGTTGATTCAATTTCCATTGAATCCGTATAGCGCTTCATATTGGGAAGACCCATACCAGCGCCGAATCCCAGCGAACGGGTGTTATCGGAGGCAGTTGAAAAGCCCTCCTGCATTGCCTGTTCAATATTTTTAATTCCGGGACCCTTATCTGCAAGAACCATCTCTATACAGTCTTCACAAACCTTAACATCAACGGTTCCGCCGTTTGCATGGATAACCATATTGATTTCGCCCTCATACATTGCAATTGAAACTCTGCGGATGATTTCGGGTGAAATACCAAGCTGCCGTAAATCCTTTTTAATCTGAACCGATGCCTGACCGGCTGAGGTGAAATCCTCGCCGTCAACATCAAAATGGAAAACTAATTCTTCACTCACGGCTTATTTATTTCCCAAACCGTTTGAATACATTATGCCGCAGGCTTCATAAAGCCTTTTGTTGCTCTGCATAATAACTATTCCGTTATCTCTTGCAAGACTGAGCATTTCCTCGGTTGGAGTTTTTGAACGAACAAAAACTATACAAACCATATCCAAGGTCTCTAGGGGGAGATTTTAGGAAATAGT
>CAMYWU010000063.1 GCA_947302895.1 uncultured Clostridia bacterium
CCGGAGTTGTTGCAATCTTCTTCTTTGGAAATGAAAGATAAAAAATGGGACAGGGAAATTTCCCTGTCCCAAAATTGAATACGCTCCCACAAACAAACGGGGACGTTCCTGTGCCGAACTCTTTTTGTTCGATATGCGTTACGAGGTGCGTCCCCTTTGTTTGTCAGAAATCAGAACGGGGGACGTACCCCTATTCTGATTTTGATGATTTTCTTTAATTTTTGGCTTTATTACTTGCCAGAACGGGGGACGTACCCCCGTTCTGTTTGTTCTGTTTTGTTATTACTTTGTTTTAACTTTCTTAGCTGTTGACCAGCCTGAATAGTATTTCTTTGAGTTAACGGTTTTATAGGTTCTTATTTTAACATAATATGTTTTCTTTGATTTAAGTCCTGTAACCTTTTTGCTTGTTGTTTTGTTGCCCGAAACGGTTACGGTTTTAACATTCTTTTTAAAGCCCTTATCTGTTGCGCATTGAATCTGATAACCCGTTGTTTGTTTGGCTTGGTTGCTCCATTTTGCAGTAAAGCCTTTTTTATTTGCAGTAAGCTTTAAAAGTTTGGTTGACGGCGGGTTAATCTTAAAGGTTTTTGTAACACTGCCCGAATAATTTCCCTTGAAGGTTACTGCTGCGCTTGCTGTTCCAACATTTATATTTGATGAATACTTAACCGTGTAGTTCTTCGCATCAATAACCTTTCCGCTGCTGTCCGTAACAGTTATTCTTGGCTGAATTGCCTTGCCGGAATAAGTATAGCTTGTTGATGAAAGCTTGATTGTTTTCGGATAATAAATGGCGGTTGTTTTTGTTTTGCCGCAAACAGCACAGGTTTTTGAAATGCTTCCGTTCTTCTTTGTTGTTGCTTTAACGGTATTTGTTTTACGGATAACTTCCTCGGGATGCTCAAAGCCCTGCGCTTTAATTTTGTTTTCGAAATATTCAAGTGCAAGAAGGCAATCCTTGTTTGCTATAAAGTTTTCTGCACCGTTGTAGAGGAATACTCCTGTTTTGGCGCTTTCAAAGCCTTCAACAAGGTTTTTGTAATATCTGAATGCAGTGCTGAGATCGCCGACAGAAGCATACGCCATCATTGCAAGGGCGGTTGAATCAGTATTAACATACGTAACATATTTATTGTCGCAATAAGCACCGTTTTCCTTTGTGTATGTTTTAATTACTGCTTTTGCATCTTCAACATATTTGGAATAATCGTCCTTATATTTTGCAATTGCGGTTAAGAAATGTGCGGTATTATCGCAGGAAAAGCCCCAATAATTAAGTCCGCTGCCAGTAACATAGAAATCTGTTATATATTTATCGCAAAGTGTTTTTGCAAAGTCTTCATTTGCCGCTTCAATTGCAACTCTGTAGTAATAAGGATGATATGAAACGCTCGGATCAAGAGCTTCAAACGCATCAACAAGGTTATATCCCTCAAAATCTTTTGCGTCCAAGCCGAGTATACCGAGAATCTGAATAACTGCGCCGTAAATACCGATTTCGCTGTTGTAGCCTGCAACGGCGGGTGTTACAAGCTTTCCGCCGTTTTCATCAAGATTTGCCTTAACGCTTGCAAGGAAAGTGTCGTTGTATGCGCTCATATCATAGCCCGATTTAAGATAGGTCAGATAATCAACTGCATTTTCAACGCTGAAAGAAGCGGCGCCGTTTAAAAGAAAGTCAGAAGCACCTTTTATTTCTTTTTCAACATAATTAATAAGATGTGTTGAAACATTGATAACGCACCACGGCGCAAAAATCGGAGCGCCGCCGATATTGTTTTCGGTGCTGATTTTGTATGTGCCTATTTTATCAAAGGAAAGCGTTATGCTTCCGTTTGCATCGGTTTTGCCTGCAACGCTTCCGTTAACTGTTACGTTTGCATTTGCAGCAGGCGAGGGAGTACCCCAGCCAACCTTTGAAAGGTTCAGCGAAATGCTTTCGTTTTTGCATATTTCGGCGCTTCTTGTGTTGAAATATGCATATTCATCGCTCCAGAAGCTTGCGTCCTGATAAAACATAAATTCAACATAGTCGCCGTTTGCAACATTGTCGGTTAAACCGTTTGAAAAATTGCCGCTCACTCTGTAGGAAAAGGCTGAAGCGTCTTTTCCGAAAGAGCTGACAGTCCAGCCGGAAGGAGCGATTGATAAGCCGTTTACAGAGTCGAACATATTAAGATGAGCCGCAATCAATACGTCGAGAATTGTTGGCTCATCGGATGAATCGTTGTATCCAAGCTGTTCGGCATAGGTATCTGATAAATAGGATGAAACCTCGATTTCGGTTGGTTCCATTAAGAATTCACCGCTGTAAACGCTGTATTCAACGTTTGCTGTTTTTGCCATTTTTGCAAAAACAGCCGTGCCTGCCCCAAGGCTTGTTGTTGCAATAACAATTGCCAATATAATTGATAAAGTTTTTTTCATTTCTATCCCTCCGATAAAAAAACTCTTCCTTAGCAAAGGAAGAGTTAAACGCACCGAAAAAAGGCATATTTTTCAAACAGCGGGATGCTGAGGTCGTCATCCCCTACAAAAATTATAGCAATGTAGGGGGCGATGGCCTCAGCGCCCCGAATTATTTATACTATGCCGTTTCAGACCAATTCTTCCGTTGCCCAAGAATATACTGAATAGGCATTGAGGTTTACTTGGTTTGAATCCTCAATGCCGGCGCAGCTCGTCTCCCGGCTTATGATATAGAAGTGTTTCTTCACAGGATTTGCCTTCTCAGAGAAAACCTCCAATGGCGTGTTAAATCCTTTTTGTCAAATACGGTAATGGCGGTTGCTCGGGATTCTCACCCACGCATCACATAGTGCAAGGAATTATCGGTTTAAATTGTCTGATTTCACCCATCTTGGCAATTAAAAATCTCCTGAATACGAAAGTATGCACTCGATTTTGTAATTACCAACCTGAATAAAATCAGATAATTTAAACTGCACAGCACCTAAAATTTAGAATTTTTTTACTAGAACAAGGCATAAATCCTCATCAAGGCTGACGCCTTAATGAGGATTTTAACGCAGTTATCGTGAAAAAATTCAAAATTTAGGCGACAATTCCTTACACTATGTGATGCTAATTCCGTTTGCTGCGTTTATAATATATCATATTATATTTTCATTTTCAAGGTCTTCAAAATATATAAGTATCGGCGCGGCGCCCCAGGGGTGGAAGAGGCTTGTGTTCCATTTTTCTTCCTTGCCCCAGGCTTCAAAGAGCGTTGTTGCCCCCTCATTTATCATATTCAGCCAACCGTGCTTACCCTCCGAGGTGATAAAGGCAAGCGCATCCTTTTTTCTGCCCGAAACGCAAAGCGCTTTAAGAAAGAAATATGAGCTGAAAACGCTGCACTCCATTCCTCTTTCAATAAGGTAATTTGCAACCGATTTTTCTTTGCAAATCCCAAAGGCAAGGGGGAGCATATTTGAATGAACGGCGGAGTGGGAGCTCAGAGGATTATCAACATATAAGCCTGTTTCAGCGTTGAAAAAAGCTTTGTTAAACGCATTTATCAGCCCCGATGATTTTTCCTTAAAATCAATTTTCAGAGCTCTCTTAATATTTTCTTCATTTAAAAGTGAATTTATATAGTGGGCGTTGATAACATTATGCATTGCCCCGAATTCATATCCGTCCCTTGAATTTTCGGGCCAGTCAACAAGGTTCCATTCCTTATTGGCATTAACAAGCAAGCCTTCGGAATTTTCAAATTGTGAATAGTAATTATTAATTGCTTCGCAAATCGGCAGGGCTTCTTTCAAAAGCTTAGTATCATTGGTAAGAGTATAGTATTTATAAACCAAATCTGAAAAGAGCAGCGCATAATCGGCGATTTCCTGCTCATATGAACAGGGGGCAACCGAAAGAAATCTTGAGCAGTATTGGATTGAAGAAGCAAAATCCTCAATTGCCTTTTTAAGCAGTCGGGAATCCTTTGTTAAATAATAATGTGCAAAGCCCGATATATAAACATCGCCGAGATACTGCCCCTTTTCACGGGTAGGGCAGTCAACAAAAACCTCCTGCGCTCCGAGAAGAACGGTGTTTTTGCAGAGGTTTAAAACCAAGTTCAGCTTTTCGTTATTCGTGTTAAAATTATAATCTTTAAAGGGATAATGCCTTACTGCAATTTCAGCTTCAATTTTTATACCGTTTTGTGCTTCAATTTCAAGATAGCGAAACGCTTTGTAATCGAACTGCTCAATTATGTTTTCGCCCTCATCAAGTATGCAGTATTCCTCATATTTAACGCCGCAGCGCATATCAAAACGAAGCTTTCCGTTTTCATCGAGCTCTTCCGCACAGCGGATAATTATTTTTTTGCCCGCCTTATCGCAGAGGGCTTTTATTTTTATGTTGCAAACATATTCCTGCAAAAAATCATAGAAATGTGTGTTGCCCATTTTTTTCGGCTCAACCCTTTTAGAATATACCTGCAAAGCGGGGAAGGGCTCGGATTTAAAACCATAATCGCAGTTGATTACATCAGGAGTTAAGAGCTCGGAGCATTTAAGGAGCATATTGCGGTTTTCAAGAAATGCGGTTTCATAGCCGACAGTATTGCTTTCAATAAACGAATTATCAATGCAGTATTGCCAGCTATCATCTGAAACAAGGCATAATCTGCCGTCAATGTATAAATCCGCAATCATACCAACCCTGCCGTCGCCGCTTTGCCAGACACGGTTTTTAAGCCCCTGATAATAAACCGAAACCTCAATTTTGTTTTCGCCTTTTTTGAGAATGTTTGTTATGTCGTATTCATTGAAATTGAGCGCAAAGGAATAGGACGGCGCAGGTCCCTGCCCGACGTATTCGCTGTTTATACAGAGCTTATAATAATCATCAGCCGTAATTCTTATTTTTGCGCTTTCAACATCGCTAATTGAAAAGCGTTTTATGAATTTGACGTGAAGATTATTTCTCAGCTCCTTTGGCGCAATCCATTTTCCTGAAAACACATTATCCATACCCCTATAATAATAGTAATTATTGAATTATGCAAGAATTAATGATATAATCAAATTGTGATTTATCGGAGCGTTGCCGGAACTGAAGTAAAGCGGACGCGTCTATTCGTTCGCCATGGGGACGCACCGCTACGCGCAACTAATAAGAACGGTTCGAGGAGGGCGAGGTACGTCCCCGTGTGCTGATGAGGGAGCGTCCAATTCGTTCGCCGACAGAATGCGTTTCCAATGACACAGGGGGACATTCCTTCGCAGACGGTGTGTCCCCCTGTGTCATTTACGACTCCCCGATAAATCACAATTTGATAATTTCGTTGATTCGCTTTAAATCCTGGCTGAATCTTCTTTGAGATATGAGCATAACAAGCGTATCGCCCTCTTTTAAAACGGTATCGCCCTTCGGGGTTATCGGGGTTTCATTTCTTTCAACGGAAACGATTATGCAATGCTTGCCCCAATCGATATCGGCAATTTTCTTTTCGTTTATAGGCGAGCCGATTGGAATTGTGAAGGTCTGGAGAACCTTTTCGCTGTTTGATGAATCAAGGCTTGGGGAATCGGTATTTTCAACTGCCTTTTCAAAAAGAATTGAATAAAAGGGCGCTGTTCCGATAAGGTTTGCAATTGCATAAGAGATAAGGCAAACCGTTGCAAGCGGAAGCAGACTGTTCATATCGCCAGTAAGCTCAAAAACAAGGATAATACCCGTAAGCGGCGCACGAACTATTGAAGCGAAAAGCCCTGCCATACCTAAGATAACAAATTCTTCAAACAAGCCATCCTTAAGCCCTATGGTGTTTGTTGCAAGATTGCCGAAAATGGCGCCGATATATGCGCCGAGAACGCACAGCGGATAAAGAGTTCCTCCGGGTGCGCCCGAGGCAAAGCTGAATGCGCCGAAAAGGAATTTTGAAACCAAAAGAATAATTAGCATTTTAAGCTCTGGGCGTTCGGTTATAAGAAGGCTTGCCATACTATGACCGCCGCAGAGAATTTGCGGCATATAAAGACCGATTATTCCGCTGATAATGAAAACGCCTGCAAGCTTAACGGGGGTCGGAAGCTTGATTTTCTTATAAAGGCTCTGCGCCTTAACCATTATAACATTATAGCAAACGCCCGAAACTCCGAGTCCGGCGCCCATTATTGTTAAAATCCAATAGTGTCTCAGGGCGAGGGGAGCGGCGTCGTATTTAAAAATTGTGCTCTGACCGAAGAAGATTTTTGAAATATAATCTGCGGTTATTGAGGAAACAATCCCCATGGTTAAAAGTGCTTTATCAAAGGAATGATGAAGTTCCTCAAGAACAAACATTGTTCCTGCAATGGGAGCGTTGAAGGCTGCCGCCATGCCCGCTCCTGCGCCGCAGGAAACCATACGCAGCTCGCTTGTTTTATCGCTCTTGGTTATTCTTGCAACGCCCTTTGCAGCCATTCCGCCAAGCTGAACCGAGGGACCCTCTCTGCCGAGTGAAAGCCCTGCAAAAACAGAGGTTGTTCCGCCGATGAATTTCGCAATAATAACACGCCACCAGTTAAGCGAAAAATATCCCCTTATTTCGCCCGAAACCTGGGGTATGCCGCTTCCTGCGGCGTCGGGCTCAAATTTGTTGATATATGCAACCATAACTCCGAGGAGTGCAAGAAGCAAAAGCCATAATGCGATTTTTGAGGGTGAGCCCTGAACGAAATCCAAAACGCTCATCAAGCCGCTTTCGGCATATTGAAGAGCATATCTGTATAAAACGCAAACAAGTCCTGAGGCGATACCCACCTCAAGACCTCTTATAATCAGAAATATGCTTTCCGTTTTTTTGAAACGGATTTTTCTTAGTGTTGTTTTTTCTTTATTACTCATTATCAGTTTTCTTTTTCTTTCCTGAGCCGATTTTATTTTCCTCGCCTTTAAGCAGGCGCTTTATATTATCCTTGTGTTTAACAAGAACTATAATCGAGAACACAATTGAAATTGCAAGTGCAGCAAGTCTTAATGCAGTTTCGTTATCGCCGAAGGTGTTTTTTGCTCTTATAAAGTGGTGAATAAAGCTGTATTCCTTATCAAAAAGAATAAAGGTTGCAATGGGATAAACAATTGCAAAAAGAATTGAAGAAAAGGAGATATATTTTGTTATAAAAACAATTGCAAAGAAAAGAATGAAGCCTAAAATAAACATTCTCCAGTCAAGAAGGCAAATCATGGCTGCGCAAACGGTAACTCCCTTTCCGCCCTTAAAGCCGAAGAAACAGGGATATATATGACCGATAAAGCAGAAAAAGCCAACCGTAACCTTGAAGAAATATGCATATTTTTCAACGCCTGCGGCATCGAAGCTCCTGAAAATCAGAAAAACAATATAGTATGCGGCAATAACCTTAAGAAAATCAAGAACAAAGGCAAGAACTCCGTATGCTTTTCCGTAGGTGCGAACCATATTTGTTGCGCCTGCGTTGCCGCTGCCCGAATTTCGTATATCGTCCTTCTTTAAAATACGGCTCATTATTATTGAGGAATTAAGACTTCCTATAAGATATGAAATAACTGCGCCGATAATAAGGAACAAAACTGTTTGCATAATATCACCTTAAATTATTTGTTAAATGGATTATATCAGCAAATCTTTAAAATGTTAAGACATTTCTTTCATATTTATAAATTATTTATATAAAATGTTTATTTTTCTTGCAATGTTTATTAAAACCATATATAATAGACAAAATTTAGAAAACAGAATATTATCATTTAATATAAGGAGAAAAAATATGAGAGAATTTGTTTTAGCAACCGATTCCTCCTGCGATTTATCCCAGGAGCTTGCAGATAAATATGAATTAAAGGTTGTTACTTTAACTGTTGACATTGAAGGAGAGATTTTCACAAACTATCTTGAC
>CAMYWU010000064.1 GCA_947302895.1 uncultured Clostridia bacterium
TTGCAGGTCCGTCTGCGATAACCTGGCCGTCCTCAATCTCCTGATGGAGGGACACAATCGGTCTCTGGTTAATACAGGTTCCCTGGTTTGAGCCTGCGAACTTGATGAGGTCGTATCTGTCTATCTCGCCTGACTTGGTTTTGATTTCGATTGTATCTGCATCAAGGGCAACAACTGTTCCGCCTCTCTTTGCAGGAACAACAACGCCCGAATCGTATGCAGCCTTATATTCCATACCTGTTCCGACTACGGGAGCCTCTGTTTTAAGAAGAGGAACTGCCTGACGCTGCATATTAGCACCCATAAGAGCACGGTTTGCGTCGTCGTTTTCAAGGAAGGGAATCATTGCCGTTGCAACGGAAACAACCATCTTCGGTGAAACGTCCATATAGTCCACTCTTTCGGGAGGAAGAGTGAGGAACTCGTCACGGAAACGGCAGGTAACTCTGTTGTTAGCAAACTTGCCGTTCTCATCGAGGGGCTCGTTTGCCTGAGCAACTACGAATTCGTCCTCCATATCGGCTGTCATATAAACAACCTCGTTTGTAACAACGCCTGTTTCCTTATCTATCTTGCGGTAGGGAGCCTCGATGAAGCCATATTCATTAAGTCTTGAATAACAAGCAAGATAGGAGATAAGACCAATGTTCGGTCCTTCAGGTGTCTCGATGGGACACATTCTTCCGTAGTGGGTATAGTGAACGTCTCGAACCTCGAATCCTGCACGATCTCTTGACAGACCTCCGGGACCGAGTGCCGAAAGACGTCTTTTATGTGTTAATTCTGCAAGCGGGTTGTTCTGGTCCATAAACTGCGAAAGCGGTGATGAACCGAAGAACTCTCTTATTGCAGCAACAACGGGACGGATGTTTATGAGCGCCTGAGGAGTTATTGCTTCCTCATCATCCTGCGCCTGAAGAGTCATTCTCTCACGGATAACTCTTTCCATTCTTGTAAAACCGATTCTGAACTGGTTCTGAAGAAGCTCGCCGACAGCACGGATACGGCGGTTGCCGAGATGGTCGATATCATCGGTAGTGCCAACGCCGTTTGCGAGATTTATAAGATAGGAAACGGTTGCGAAAATATCGTCAACAATAATATGATTTGGAATAAGGCTGTCGTGCTTTATGCGGATTTCCTCGTTAAGAGCCTCCTTATCATCGCCAACCTTATCAAGAATTTCGCTGAGAACTCTGTAGGAAACCTGCTCGTTGATACCAAGCGCCTTCTTGTCGATATCGCAATGAGCTTCAATATCAACCATACCGTTTGATACGATTTTGATTTCCTTGCCGCTTTCAAGCTGAACAAATGCAAACATAACGCCTGCATTTTCAATTTCCTTTGCCTTTGCTGCGTCGATTCTTTCGCCTGCATCAGCAAGAAGCTCACCCTGGGGTGAAATAATCGGCTGGGAAAGGGTCTGGCCGTTAAGGCGGTCAACCATACCGAGCTTCTTATTATACTTATATCTGCCGACTCTTGAAAGATCGTAGCGGTGTGCATCAAAGAAGAGAGCATCAAGATGAGCCTGAGCTGTTTCAAGGGTTGGAGGCTCGCCCGGGCGAAGTCTCTTATAAACCTCAAGAAGCGCCTCTTCCTGATTCTTTGTTGTATCCTTCTCAATTGTTGCTTCAATTCTTTCATCATCGCCGAAGAATGCTCTTATATCGGCATCGCTTGAAAGACCTAAAGCACGAAGGAAGGTTGTTATAAATATCTTTCTGTTTTTATCAATTCTGACATAGAAAAGATCGTTGGCGTCTGTTTCATATTCAAGCCATGCGCCGCGGTTCGGAATAACAGTATTGGTATATAATTCCTTACCTGTTTTATCATGCTCCATATGATAATAAACACCGGGAGATCTTACGAGCTGGGATACAATACATCTTTCAGCGCCGTTTATAACGAAGGTTCCTGCATCCGTCATAAGCGGGAAATCGCCCATATAGATTGTATTTTCCTTAACCTCGCCTGTTTCCTTGTTCTGAAGTCTTGCTCTGACCTTCAGGGGTTTAGCATAGGTAACATCACGTGCCTTACACTGAGCAATTGAATACTTCGGGTCATCATCAAGAGAATAATCGATGAAATCAAGAACAAGATTGCCCGTATAATCGCTGATTGAGCCGATATCACGGAAAACCTCCTTCAAGCCCTCGTCAAGAAACCATTGATACGATTTCTTCTGCACCTCAATAAGATTGGGCATCTGCATAACCTCATTGATTTTTGCAAAGCTTTTACGTGTTGTTGTTCCGAGCTTAACATCCTTCACATTAACCATAAAGGTATCACTCCGTTTCCTTGAAAAATTCACTTAAAAATATAGAAATTAAGCGGTTTTCAGCACTTGGAATTGTAAAAAATTTGTGTACAGAAAACACCCTTAAAAACCCAAATGGGTATAAATTTCCATATTAACAGTGATAAGCATTATAAACGATAAAGAAAAGAGTGTCAACCCCCTTTTTTGTAAATTTTAAACAAGTCTGAAAAATAAGTTAACAACGCCGCCGTGTGTTCAGCGTATACAGGGGTCAGACCCCTGTATACGCTTAGGTTAAGAGTTAAAAATGAAGAGTGAAGCGCTGCGCTCCGATTATTATATACTGCAATAGCAAAAGCACTGCGGAGAAACCTCTGCAGTGCTTTAATAATGTTATTTTCTTGTTGTAACTGCTTTGTTCTTGCTCCAGGCGGAATACTGCTTTTTTCCGTTTATCGTTTTATATGCCCTTATGCGAACATAGTATTTCTTTTTCGCTTTGAGCTTTTTAACGGTTTTTCCTGTTGTTGACTGTTTTGAAACGGTTACGGTCTTTTTGCCTTTTTTGAAGCTCTTATCCGTTGAATACTGTATCTGGTAACCGTCAACCGAAGCAACCTTTTTCCAAGTTGCTTTGAATTGTTTTTTACCCGCGGTTACCTTTGAAAGCTTTGCCGCGCCGAGCTTTGGAATATTCTTTTGCGCTTTTATAATCGCTCCGCAGTATTCGCAGTAGCTGCCCTCGGTTTTGCCCGCCTCTTTAAACGTTGCATTGATTGCAGGTTCGGTTACGGGGGAATGGGAGCGTTTAGGAGTTTTTACAACATACTTATTCAAGCAACGCTTGCAGGTATATTCGTCGTAGCCCTCCTTTGAACAGGTCGGAGGAACAGTTGTTGAAATCGAATAATCGTGGCTGTCGTTTGTCGGGGTCGGGCTGTCCTTATATGAATATCCGCACTGAGTGCAGGTATGGGTTGTGTAGCCCTCGTGCGTGCAATCGGGAGGGGTAATCTTTTCGCTGAAGCTGTGGGTTTCGTTTTCATATTTAAGATGAATCTGATATTCGCCGTCGTTTTCGCCGGTTTCAAGATAATATGTTTTACCGCCCTCAACAGCAAAGGTCATTTTAAAATTCATCAGCTCGCCGCTTGATTCCAAATCACTTGCAGCCTCGGTTGTCTTCCCGGTTTCCTCGTCAACAGTATAAACGCTTGCGGTTGTTATCAGCCTTCCCGTTGAATAAACGGTTGCTGTGCAGCTGTGAACGGGCTTAAAAAAGAATGTGTCGCCGTCGCCCTCTGTTGCCATTGTTAAATGCTCGGGCTTAAGCTCGTATTTATTAACTGTGCTTTCGCTCTCTTTGACAGAGCAAACGGTGCAAACGCCGTTTTTAAAACTGTGCCGTCCGGTTGGCTCTGTGATTTCCGTTTCCTGATACTTGCACACGGTGCAGGTTTTAAGCTGTAAGCCCTCTTCACCGCAGGTAGCAGGATATGTGAAATACTTAAAATTATGCGTATGCTTATAAATCTTTGCGCTGAATTTTAAGCCTGATTCATTTTCGGCATCAAGAGAAATTGTGTAATTCTTCCCCTTCTCTGCTTCAAAAACAACTCTGCAGTTATCACCGTATCCGCTGCTGAATAAATCGGCTGAAATAAGATTATCGCTTTCATCCGTGATATAAGCCGAGGTTTCGCTCTTTCCGAGCGTTTCAAAGATATATGTTGCGCTTTCGTCTGCAACAAACGAAAATTCAAATTCGCCTATAGTGTCTGTGCTCTCAAACAAATACGGAGCTTCCTCAGACAAAGCAGCCTTGTGCGAATGCGCTTCATCAAGCGCACCGCAGGTTTCGCAAACGCCGTCAACAAAGCTGTGAACTCCCGTTGCAGGCTCGCCCTCTTCGGTGTACATATCACCGCATTTTGAGCAATAATAAACCTTATAGCCCGCCTCGCTGCAGGTGGGGACAACGGTCTCAATAACACTGTATGAATGACTTCCGCTCTTTTCGGTGCTCTGAGTAATATAGTAATCTCCGCAGGAGCAGATATACTTTGTATATCCCTTACTGCCGCAAGTCGGCTTCACCGTTTTCTTGCTGTATGAATGGCTATGCACGCTTGATGTAAAGGAAACGGTATAAGCGCCGTTATGGTCATAATCCTCATAACAGCCGAAATGGAAAAAGTATTTTTTACCCGCTGAGAATTTTCCGATAAGCTTGAAATTATAATTCGTGCTCGTCATATCGTCTGATTCAAACAAGAATTCTCCGCTTTCATCATAGACCTCGACAAAGGGATCGTAGCTTGTGCTGCTCCTGAAGAGATAATAGCCGTCTGTTTCGGGGACGAAGGTGAAAACTGCCTCGTCATCCTCATTTTTAACGGTATATGATTGGGTTGTTCCTAGAACTATTTTATTTTCTTTACTTTCGTCCTCATATTTTCCGCAGAACTCACAAACGCCGTTTTTATAACTGTGCGCCTCGGGTGCTGAAGGAACATAATCCGTCATATAACTGAAATCACAGGTTTTGCAGGAATACTGCGTATAACCAAAGGAGCTGCAATTAGGAGCAACAACAGTTTCAACAAATTCGTGAACACCCGTAGGCTCATATTCAGTAATCTCTTTATAATCACAGCCGACAGCCGTACAGCTCTTTGTTTCGGTTGCATAATCATCACATTTTGCCGTATTGCCGTCTGAAACGATATTATGTTTATGCTTGCTTATAACAACCGTTCCCGTCTGGCTTGTGCTTCCCGAAACGGATATTTCATAGTTTTTGCCTGCTTCAAGATTATAGTAGCTGTAAAAGCAAGGAAGCTCTCTGCCATTTGAAATACACTCAACCTGTTTTAAATCTTCATCCCTGACTAATATTGAAGGATATTTACTGCTTTGAGAAACGAGAAAAACAGAACTTGTTTTTATAAGATATTCGCCCGTTTCCTCAGGAGTAAACAAATAGTAATTTGCCGTTCCTGCAATTGTTGAATCAAAATCAGCTTCAATATCTTCCTCAACAGGAGTTACAACCTTAACATAGCTTTCATCAACAGCACCGCAAACAGTGCAGTAGCCGTTTAAATAGTTATGCTCCCCTGTCGGTTCAAGAGTATCGGTATACTTTTTCTCGCAGAAGGTGCATCTGTATGTAACCTCGCCCGAGTGAATACAATCGGGAGCGGTTTTCCGATACACTTTGTATGAATGGTTATGCTTACTTGGATTTATTTCAAGCTCGCAATCCTTATTAAGATTGTTTTGAACGGCTAAAACATATTCCTTGCCTGCTTCCATTTCGCAAAAACAATTAAAACTGCCGTTAATATAGCTTCCCGCAGGCTCACCGTTTAAGCTTACGCTTGCAGTAAACTTATGTGAAACCGTATGGCTTTCAGAATATAAATATATTCTGAATAAATAGCAGCCGTCTGTTTCGGGAGTAAACTTATAATAAAGATATTCGCTCTCCATTATCGGCAATTTACCCGTTGATGTTCCGAGCGAAAGCTCGGTATATGAAACAGTATAGCCCTCATCAACAAATCCGCAATATAAGCATTTGCCGTTAACAAGTTTATGAGCATTTTCGTCAATCGGCAAAGCTTCCGAATAGGAATAATCGCAGAGCTTACATTTATATACTGCACTGCCCTGAGCAACACAGGTTGCGGGAGTTGTTGTTATATCATAGTCGTGGGTATGCTCATCTGCGAACACAGAAAAATCCAAGCCCGAGGTTATACTCAAAAGCATAACAACGGCTAAAATGAAACTAAATGCCTTTTTCATTACCAAATCTCCTTTTTTATTCTTTCTGTATATTAGTCCGCAATACAAATAAATTATAACAAAAATTTTTAAAAAAGTAAATTGATAAAAAAACAAAGAACCGATTTCTCGGTTCTTTGCTTTTTATCATACTGCAACTATATTAACCAATTTGCCGGGAACATAGATTTCCTTCTTGATTGATTTGCCGTCGATGAGTTCTTTGATTTTCTCATCCTGCTTTGCAAGGGCGAGAACCTCATCCTTTGCCATATCAACGGGGATAACCATTCTTGAACGAACCTTGCCCATAACCTGAAGAACAATCTCAACAGTATCGTCAACGGTTTTTGCTTCGTCATATGTCGGCCACTGCGCCTCGTTGAGCATTCCGCCGAAGCTCATATTCTGCCAGATTTCTTCCGTAACGTGGGGAGCAAAGGGGTTAACAATCAACAGCAAATCTCTGAGCTCTGCCTTTGTTACCGAGCCCTTATCGTAAACCTGATTGAGAAGGGTCATAACCGCTGCAATGGCAGTATTGAATTTCATTGCCTCAATATCCTCGCTGACCTTCTTGATGGTTTTATGCATTGCGCTTGAAAGCTCTGAGGAATATTCATCGCTGTCGGTTGTCATATCCTGAAGCTTCCAGAGTCTGTCGATAAATCTCTTACAGCCCTTAACACTGCTTTCGCTCCACGGAGCTGCCTGCTCATAGTCGCCCATAAAGAGAACGTAGGTTCTCAGAACGTCTGCGCCGTATACGTCAACAACCTCATTCGGGTCGATAACATTTCCTCTTGACTTACTCATCTTAACGCCGTCGGGACCTAAGATAAGACCCTGAGCGGTTCTCTTGAGATAGGGCTCCTTAAACGGAACTGCGCCGATATCATAGAGGAAACGGTGCCAGAAGCGTGAATAAATCATATGACGGGTTACGTGTTCCATACCGCCGTTATACCAATCAACAGGACCCCAATACTTAAGCTTATCCATATCTGCAAGCGCATTATCGTTATGCGGGTCGATATATCTGAGGAAATACCACGATGAGCCTGCCCACTGGGGCATTGTATCGGTTTCTCTCTTAGCGTCGCCGCCGCACTTGGGACATTTGCAGTTAACAAAGCTGTCTATCTTTGCAAGCGGGCTTTCGCCGTCCTGACCCGGCTCGAAGTTTTCAACCTCGGGAAGTCGGAGCGGAAGCTCCTCATAAGGAACTGCAACAAGTCCGCACTCGGGACAATGAACAATCGGAATAGGCTCGCCCCAATAGCGCTGACGGTTGAACGCCCAATCCTTCATTTTATACTGAACGCCGACTTCGCCGATTCCTTTATCAGCAAGGAAATCAATCATCTTTGCGATTGAATCCTTCTTGTTATCAAGACCGTTGAGGAAATCGGAGTTAACCATCTCGCCGTCGCCTGTATAAGCTTCAACCTCGATATCGCCGCCCTTGATAACCTCGATAATATCAATGCCGAATTTCTTTGCAAATTCCCAGTCTCTCTGGTCGTGAGCAGGAACAGCCATAATAGCGCCCGTTCCGTAGCCCATCATAACGTAATCGGAAATGAATACGGGAATATCCTTGCCGTTAACGGGGTTTTTAGCGGTCAAGCCCTTGATTTCAACTCACGTTTTATCCTTTACAAGCTGTGTACGCTCAATCTCGGTTTTCTTTGCGAACTCCTTGCGGTAAGCCT
>CAMYWU010000065.1 GCA_947302895.1 uncultured Clostridia bacterium
GGCTCGGATATACCGTTATTCCGAAAGCGCTTGAAAGAAGCGGTATGAGCTTTAATGATATGTGGGTAAGAAACAGAACCACCAAAACCAACGGCGTTTCGTATATTATTCAAAAGGGAGGAATGGCTGTTTTCAGCGATGAAGGTCAAAAGCAAATCAAGGAAAACATTGCTGTTTATAAAAGAAACGCAAGAGTTATTATGAAAGCGCTTGACGCAGTCGGAATCTGGTATTGCGGCGGCAAGAATGCGCCGTATATCTGGCTGAGATGCCCGAATAATATGAAGAGCTGGGAATTTTTCGATTTCCTTCTCAATGAAGCGCAGATAGTCGGAACTCCCGGAGTCGGCTTCGGCGAATGCGCGGACGGATATTTCCGCTTTTCAACCTTCGGCGATGAAGAGGATACAAAGGAAGCCGCAAGAAGAATTGAAGAACTATTCAAATTGTGATTTGTCGGGGGCATCGCCCCCGCAAATCACAATTTAGTTGCGCGCCACGCGCCACGCGTTGCAAGTCGTCGGGTCGCTTTGCTCCGATTATATTATTGTCCGAGCGTAGCGAGTAACCAAGAACGCGCCACGCGAAACGCGAAACGAAATTGATATTTATCGCCTCAACGATAAATATCAATTTTTTTATATGAATAAATGCGCAAATGTTAATAACATTGACAAAGCTTTTTGCAGTGGTATAATTTAATAGATATTATTTTGGGAGTTTGATTATGACTGCGAAAAAACGGATTGCGGCATTAATACTTGCTTTTGCCATGGTTTTTGCTATGGCTTTTTCCGTTTTCTTTATTGCTCATAATTCCGAGCATTGCTGTACGGGTGAGGATTGCCATATTTGCCGTCAGATAAGCGTTTGCTTAAACTCCCTGAAAAACCTTATTCCAAAGCCCGAAAAGGCTCAGATTTGCATATTTGCAGCATTTTTGCTTGTTCTGGCTATAGGAATAGTTGAAGAGGCGAAAAAACAAAGTTCATTAATTGATTTAAAGGTTAAACTTTCGGATTAATATATCAGCAAGGCTTAACAGGGCGTATTATGCCCTTTTGTTGTTATATTTATCAGGAGGTTTATTTTTTATGAAAAAAATTATTTCAATTATTCTATGTGTAGTTCTTGTTTTAAGCGCTTTAACGCTTGCTTCCTGTTCAAAAAAAGAGCAGGGCAAGGAAGCTGAAAACGGAAAAATAAAGGTTGTTACAACAATTTTTCCGATATATGACTGGGTTAAAAATATAACGGGCGACAATGCCGATATAACAATGCTTATCGACAGCGGCGCCGACCTTCACTCCTTCCAGCCGACTGCCGATGATATAGTAAGCATTTCGGGTGCGGATTTATTTATATTTGTTGGCGGCGAAAGCGATGAATGGGCTGAGGAGGTTGTTAAAAGCTCGGGCGTTAAGGCTGTTAATCTTCTTGAAGCGCTTGGCTCAAATGCAAAGGAAGAGGAGCTTAAAGAGGGTATGCAGAGCGAAGAAGGGGAAGAAGGCGAAGAAGCTGAGGAGGAGCCCGAATACGACGAGCATATCTGGCTCAGCCTTAAAAACGCAAAGGCGCTTGTCGGAGAGATAACCTCTGCGCTCTGCGGTGCGGACAGCGCAAACGCAGGAGTATATCAGTCGAATTCAGATGCTTATACCGTAAAGCTTGATGCGCTTGATAAGGAATATATGAGCGTTGCCGGGAGCTCAAAGAATAAAACGCTGCTTTTTGGCGACCGTTTTCCTTTCAGGTATTTAACCGAGGACTACAGCCTTGATTACTATGCGGCTTTTATCGGCTGCTCGGCAGAAACAGAGGCGAGCTTTGAAACCGTAACCTTCCTTGCAAAGAAGGTTGACGAGCTTTCTTTAAAATATGTTGTTGCCCTTGAGGGCACGGACCATAAGATTGCTCAGACTATAATTGATAACACAAAATCTAAAAACGCTGAAATTATAAGTATGAATTCAATGCAGTCCATTACCTCAAATGATATGAAAAACAATATAAGCTATCTTGATATTATGAAAGATAACTTAGCGGTTTTGAAAACGGCATTGAATTAGGAGAAATGCAAAATGGCGATATTAAAATGTGAAAACCTTGTTTTGGGCTATGATAAAAGCATAGTTGCGCAAAACATTAATTTTGAAATATCAGGCGGTGATTATCTTTGCATAGTCGGCGAAAACGGCTCGGGTAAATCAACGCTTATGAAAACGCTTTTAAATCTTCAGAGTGCGCTCGGCGGTGAAATAATAACGGGCGAGGGACTGAAAAGAAATGAGATAGGCTATCTTCCCCAGCAGACCGTTGTTCAGCGTGATTTTCCCGCTTCCGTATGGGAAATAGTGCTGTCTGGCAACCTTTCGCATTCGGGCTTAAAGCCGTTTTATTCAAAAGAGGATAAAAAAAGAGCTCAAGAAAACATTGAAAGAATGGGGATAACAGATTTAAAAAAGCGCTGCTACCGTGAGCTTTCGGGAGGTCAGCAGCAAAGAGTTTTGCTTGCAAGAGCGCTTTGCGCAACAAAGAAGCTCCTTCTTCTTGATGAGCCTGTTTCGGGGCTTGACCCAAAGGTTACAAACGAAATGTATGCCTTAATTGAGGAGCTCAATAAGCAGGGCATAACCATTATTATGATATCCCATGATATTTCGGCTGCCGTTAAATATGCAAGCCATATTCTCCATATCGGAAGCGATATTTTCTTCGGAACAAAAGAGGATTATCTTAAAAGTGAAAACGGCAGACTTTTTGCCATTCAAGAGGGAGGGGATGAATAATGAGCGATATTTTTGTGAAGCTCTCAATGTATTTTGAATACCCCTTCGTCAGATACGCTCTGATAGCAGGAACGCTTATTGCGCTTTGCTCCTCGCTTCTCGGAGTAACCCTTGTTTTGAAGCGCTTTTCGTTTATTGGCGACGGTCTTTCCCATGTTGCCTTTGGAGCAATGGCTATTGCGGCGGTTGCCAATTTAACAAACCAGATGCTCATTGTTTTGCCCATAACTATTGTTTCGGCAATTATCCTGCTTGCAGGCGGCAAAAACAGAAAAATCAAGGGCGATGCGGCAATTGCTATGATAAGCGTTGGCTCGCTTGCCTTCGGATATCTTCTGATGAATCTCTTTCCGACTTCAAGCAATGTTTCGGGCGATGTTTGCACAACGCTTTTCGGCTCAACCTCAATACTGACGCTGTCCAAGCTCGATGTATGGCTTTGCGTTATTCTTTCGGTTGCGGTTGTTGTTATATTCTGTTTGTTTTACAACAAGATTTTCGCAGTTACCTTTGATGAGAATTTTGCCCGTGCAACAGGAACCAATGCATCGGCATATAATCTGCTTATTGCGGTTATTATTGCAATTATCATTGTTCTTGCAATGAACCTTGTTGGCTCTCTTCTGATATCTGCACTGGTTATTTTCCCTGCGCTTTCGGCAATGAGAGTGTTTAAAAACTTTAAAGCAGTAACAATCTGTGCAGCGGTATTTTCGGTTGTATGCACAATGGTTGGAATTATTGTTTCAATTCTTGCATCAACCCCAGTCGGCTCAACAATAGTCGGAATTGATGTTATCGGATTTATATTGTTCTGGGCTGTGGGCGCCATAGGCTCACAGAGAAAGGCATAGGTGGAATATGAAAAAAATAATTGCAATCGCTCTGAGCGCTGTTTTTTCGGGCTGTTCAAAGCCTGAAAAAGATACAACCGATACACAGAAAACCTCTTCAACTGTTATGCAAACAGTTCTCAACACAGCAGAATACACCCTTTATCAGAATATTTTTTACAATGATACCAAGGCTGATTACAACGGCAAGAATGCCTCAAAGGAGGGCGTTTTCACCTCGATTTATGATGCATATAACAGCAGGGAAAGATACTATGTCTGGGGATATAACGACCAGACCAAATGCTGCGACTGGCAGTGGGAGCTTAATATAACCGATACTAAAAAGCTTCCAATCAAGGGCTCGCTTGTTAAGGTTGAGGGCGTTTATGAGGTGAGTGATGCTGCGCTTGACGGATTATGGATAATCAATCCCGAAATCAGCGTTAAAAGCGAGTATGCAGGAAACGGCTTCGATGTTGATATGAAAACCATGAGCAACACTCTTGAGAGAGTTCAGGCATATAGTATTGTTAATTTCCCCGATGTTTTTGAGGGAAAGAGCGTATGCGGCTACGGCAGAATTCTTGATGCCTCAACCCTTGAGGATGCATACTATGATAATTCGTGGACTATTGGCATTTCAGGCGATTATGAGGTTCCCGCCTTCGGAACGCTTGTTGAAATCGAGGGCAAAATCAATAACGGTGAAATTACGCAGTGCAAAATATCCGAAAACACCATATACTGATATTGTGTGGGCATAAGTGTAGAATAACACAACACATATTGTTGTTATTACTTATAGAAATTATATTAATTGTTGAAAAAATAACAGCATAATATACAAAAATTATATATACTATTGACAAAATATACAAATTGGTGTAGATTTTTATTTGTAAGGCAACGGGGTCTTCGAGGAAACTCGAGGACCCTATTTCTTTAATATTTTTATGGGCAACGGAGTCTTTGGGATTAACCCTGAGACTCTCTTTTTTTTATTAATCAGTTAAGGCAACGGAGTCTTTTTCGCATTAAGTGAGAAAGACTCTGTTTTTTTAAATTTAGGAGGAAATTATTATGAGTAAGCTCACAAAAGAAGAAGTTTTAAAAAGCGCAAAAGAAAACAATGTTGAATTTGTCCGTCTTCAGTTCACCGATTTGTTCGGCAGAATGAAGAATGTTGCAATCACACTTTCACAGCTTGAAAAAGCACTTGATAATGAGTGTATGTTTGACGGTTCCTCAATCGACGGCTTTGTTCGTATTGATGAAAGTGATATGTATCTTCATCCTGATTTTGATACCTGGGCAATTGTTCCCTGGAGAAAGCACCAGCAAATCCAGACAGGAAGACTTATTTGCTCGGTTTATAAAGCAGATAACAAAACCCCGTTTGAGGGCGACCCGAGAAATATTTTAATCAAGGTTATGGAGGAAGCAAGAAAGCTTGGCTACGGCTTCAATGTTGGTCCTGAATGCGAGTTCTTCCTCTTCAAGCTTGATGAGGATGGCAAGCCAACCATTGAAACAGGGGACGAGGCAGGCTATTTCGACCTCAACCCGATTGACCACGGCGAAAACTGCCGCCGTGATATCTGTCTTGCTCTTGAAAATATGGGCTATACAATCGAGGCTTCGCACCACGAGGTTGCTCAGGGTCAGCACGAAATTGACTTCCAGTTCGGCGACGGACTTCTTACTGCCGACAGAGTTATGACCTTCAAGCACGTTGTTAAAACCTATGCAACAAAGCATGGTCTTCATGCAACCTTTATGCCAAAGCCGATTCACGGCATTAACGGAAGCGGTATGCATACCAATATGAGCCTTTACAATGTTGAAACAGGCAAAAACGTTTTTGACGATCCAGACGGCGAGCTTGGTCTTTCAAAGGAAGCATATTCCTTTATCGCAGGTATTATGGAGCATATCAAGGGTATTGCAGTTTTCTCAAACCCGACCGTAAACTCTTATAAGCGCCTTGTTCCGGGCTATGAGGCTCCGAGCTATCTTGTTTGGAGCACATCAAACAGAAGCTGCCTTGTTCGTATTCCTGCATCAAGGGGCAAGGGAACAAGAGTTGAGCTTCGCTGTCCCGACCCGACCTGCAACCCCTATCTTGAAATGGCGCTCTGCCTTGCAGCAGGTCTCGACGGAATTAAGAGAGGTCTTGTTCCGAAGCCGTCATATGATGATAACGTTTTCGTTCTTTCCGATGACGAGCTTAAGCAGGAGGGTATTGATTGCCTTCCCGGTTCACTTGAAGAAGCAATTAAGGAAGCGGAAAAGGATCCGTTTATCAAGGAAACACTCGGCGCTCATATCTTTGATAACTATATCGAAGGCAAAAAGCGTGAATGGGATGAATACAGAACCCAGATAAGCGAGTGGGAAGTTAAGAGATATATGTTTAATCATTAATCAATTAAACCTATCAAGGCTTCCCCTTGGGGGGAAGCTGTCAGCGTAAGCTGACTGATGAGGGGAAATTATATTATTTTATTTGCAACGGGGCAGACAAAGGATTTCATCCTTATCTGTCCCGTTCTCTTCCTAAATAAGGGGGTGCTCCCTTTTGCCTTTATTGTGGGGATGTTGTAAACTTCTCTGCCTCTCGGGGAGCATTCTCTATTAGGGAATATAGGAGGATTTATGAGCAATTCAGTTTTAAACGCTGTTAATGAAAGCGTGTTCGGCGTTTGGTTTTTAATTGGTGCTGCGCTTGTATTCTTTATGCAATGCGGTTTTGCGATGGTTGAAAGCGGCTTCACCAGAGCAAAAAACGCCGGAAATATTATTATGAAAAACCTTATGGATTTCTGTATCGGCGCTGTTATGTTCATTCTTCTCGGCTTCGGTCTTATGATGGGCGAGGAGTGTCTTGGCGGTCTTGTTGGTATGCCGACTCTCGGAGTTTTTACCGATTATGCGCATTTCGATTGGTCAAACTTTGTTTTTAACCTCGTTTTCTGCGCAACGGCGGCAACAATTGTTTCGGGCGCCATGGCTGAGAGAACAAAGTTTTCAGCGTACTGCATTTATTCGGCGGTTATTTCAGCAGTTGTTTATCCGATTGAGGCGGGCTGGATATGGAACAGCGGCGGTTTTCTTGCAAAGCTCGGTTTCCACGATTTCGCAGGCTCAACGGCAATTCATATGGTTGGCGGTATTGCAGCATTCATCGGTGCGGCAATCCTCGGTCCCCGTATCGGAAAATATAAAACAGATAAAAAAACAGGCAAGAAGCTTGCAAGAGCTATCCCGGGTCATAACCTGACTGTTGGCGCACTTGGAGTTTTCATTCTATGGTTTGGCTGGTACGGCTTCAACGGAGCTGCGGCAACCAATACCGATATGCTTGCAAGCATATTCTTAACAACAACTCTTGCCCCCTCAATTGCAACGGTTGTAACAATGGTTTTCACCTGGGTTAAGGATGGCAAGCCCGATGTTTCAATGAGCCTTAACGCCTCGCTTGCAGGTCTGGTTGCAATAACTGCTTCTTGCGATTGCACGGATGCGCTTGGTTCAATTATTATCGGCGCCGTTTCGGGAATTTTGGTTGTTGTTGCAGTTGAGTTCATTGATAAAAAGCTCCATGTTGACGACCCCGTCGGCGCTTGCGCAGTTCATCTTGTAAACGGAATATGGGGAACCTTTGCGGTAGGCTTGTTTTCAACAGGCGCAAACGATGTTGGCAAGGGCTTGTTCTATGGCGGTGGCTTCAAACAGCTTGGAACTCAGGCAATTGGCTTTTTATGTGTTGCAAGCTGGACCGTATGCACAATGCTGATTGTGTTTAAATTGATAAATAAAATCCACGGACTTCGTGTTAGCAAGGAAGAGGAAATCAAGGGACTTGATGCAACCGAGCATAATCTTCCCTCAGCATATGCGGACTTTATGCCTGCAATGGCATTTGCAACCTCTGCTTCAATGAAAGCGGCTCTGCCCGAAGCAAGGGAGGTTACAGGTGCACCCATTGAGCCCGTTGAAAGAGCTGTTCCCGTTGAATCCTTCCTTGTTAAGAAACAGCCCAAGCTT
>CAMYWU010000066.1 GCA_947302895.1 uncultured Clostridia bacterium
TGACTGCGATTTCAAGACTATGAGGATTATCAAATCGACCGCCGACAAAAAGCTTGAAGAGGCTTATAACGGCGAGTTTATGCCGCTTCTTGAATGCGAAAAGGATTCGATTCTGACAATAATACTAAAATAGCTTCAATGTGTTTTTTAATATACACGGGGACACACCGTCTGCGAAGGAATGTCCCCGTGTATACTCTTAATGTCAATTCATATTGACAAAATAGGAATTAAAATATATAATTACTTAAATTAAAAAAGAAGGTGTGCGTTTATGAAAATAAGCGAAATACTGAAAAATAATAAAGTAACGGTTTCGTTTGAGGTTTTTCCTCCGAAGCAGTGGGATAAAATTGAATGGGCAAAGCAAACCGTGCGTGAAATGAGCAAGTCCAAGCCCTCGTTTATGAGCGTTACCTACGGTGCGGCAGGAACACGCTCGGGCTTCACCCAGGAAATTGCAAACGAGATTAAGGATAGCGGAATAACTCCTCTTTCTCATTTAACCTGCATAACCTCAACAAGAAATAAGATTGATGAGGTTGTTTTAGAGCTTAAGAAAAACGGGATTGAAAACATTCTTGCGCTAAGGGGAGATATTCCAGAGGGCTTTGTTTTCCCCGATGAGCAGTATTTCAGATATGCCTATGAGCTTATCAACGAGATAAAGGCGCTTGGCGATTTCTGTATCGGCGCTGCCTGTTATCCCGAGGTACACCCTGAAAGCAAGAGTAAAAAAGAGGACATTGAACATCTCAAATACAAGGTTGAATGCGGCGCAGAGTTTTTAACAAGCCAGATGTTTTTTGATAACGACAAATTCCTTGAATTCAAGGAGCTCTGCGAGATTAAGGATATAAATGTTCCGATTATTGCGGGCATAATGCCGATAACAAATGCAAACCAGATAAAGCGAAGCATTGAGCTTTCAAATTCGAGCGTTCCCAAGAAGTTTTTCAAGATTATGGAGCGCTTCGGCGACGACCCCAAATCAATGAAGCAGGCAGGAATAGTTTATGCAACCGAGCAGATTATTGATTTAATGGCAAACGGGGTAAACAATATTCATATCTACACAATGAACAAGCCCGAGGTTGCCGCTCATATTATGAACGGACTTTCGGATATTATCAGCAACAATGAATAAAACAGAGGTTTTGCGCTATATGCGCACAAACAGCAAAACGCAGGATGAAAAGCTCCTTGCGCTTGCAGATGAAGCAATTGAAAAGGTTGAAAAAACCGCAGTTCCGAAAACGCTATGCAGGGTTTTTGATTGCGTTGTCGGCGAAGATACGCTTGAAGTTGAAGGCTATGTTTTCAAAAGCAGGCGCCTTGCCGAAAATCTAAGGGGCTGCAAAAGGGTTGCGCTTTTCGGAGCCACTCTCGGCATACAGTGCGACAGGATGATAAATCTTGCGCTGAAGGATAACCTATCCCTTGCAATCGCATTGCAGGCGGCTGCGGCTCAGAAGATTGAAGAGGTCTGCGATGAGCTTGAAGAGGAGCTTAAAAAGCAATATGGCGAAAATCTCAGGCAAAGATATTCGCCGGGATATTTTGATTTGGATATATCCGAGCAAAAAAAAGTTTTTGCGCTGCTTGAGCTTACAAAGCGCATAGGAATAACGCTTACTCAAACCTGCGAAATGCTGCCGAGCAAGAGCGTAACGGCGTTTGTAGGAATTGACTGAGCGCAGCGAGAAACATATTTGCGCCCCTTGCCAAGGGGAGAGGGCCACGAAGTGGCGAGGGGATGTTCGCCGATGGAGCGAAGCGACAAAGTGTGTAGGAATTGAATGAGCGCAGCGAGAAACATATTTGCCTCCCTTGTAAAGGGAGGGGGACCGCTTGCGGTGGAGGGATGGGCATTTTCTTTCAGAACGCCTGTCTGCAACGCGGTCTGAATTCAAGGAAAAGTTGCCGAAACGCATTCAGTCGCTTCGCTCCAACTACGACCATCCCTCCGTCACTTCGTGCCACCTCCCTTTGCAAGGGAGGCAACAAGGTTTGGAGATTTTATATGATAAAGTATTTTGATGGCGGAACGGGAACGATGCTGAGCCTTAAGGCAGGAGAGGTTCCCGAACAACTGAATATTACCGAGCCTGAGCGTGTTTTTGCCGTTCACAAAGCGTATGCCGAGGCGGGCGCCGATATAATCAGCTCAAATACCTTCGGCGCAAATCCGATTAAGTATGATAATTATGAGGAAATGATAAAAGCGGGCGTTGCTCTTGCAAAAAGGGCGGGCAAAAAGGTTGCGCTTGATATCGGACCAACGGGAAAGCTGCTCAAGCCAATGGGCGAGCTTGCTTTTGAGGATTGCCTTGAAGCGTATGCAAAGGTTGTAAGAGCGGGTAAGGACGGCGCTGATTTGGTTCTGATTGAAACAATGGGTGATACCTATGAGATAAAGGCGGCAGTTCTTGCGGCAAAAGAAAACTGCGATTTGCCCGTTTTTGTTTCAATGATTTTTGATGAAAACGCAAGGCTCTTAACGGGTGCGGATGTTAAAACCGCCTGTGCTATGTGTGAGGGACTTGGCGTTGACGTTATAGGCTTTAACTGCGGCTTGGGTCCAAAGCAGATGCTTCCTCTTGTCAGGGAGCTTCGTGAATGCTGTTCAATTCCGATTATGGTCAGCCCGAACGCAGGCTTGCCCGAGGCAATAAACGGAAAAACCGTTTATAATGTTGAGCCCGAGGAATTTGCAGATTATATGCGTTCAATTGCAAAAGAGGGCGTTTCATATCTCGGCGGCTGCTGCGGAACAACTCCCGCACATATTAAAGCACTGATTGAAAAAACAGGGGATATTGAAGAAAACATTCCCGAAAAGAAGAATAAAACCGTTGTTTCAAGCTATAGCCAGTGCGTTGAATTCGGCGCAAAGAGCATTATTATCGGAGAACGAATCAACCCGACGGGCAAGAAGCTTCTGAAGCAGGCGCTTATTGATAATGATATAGATTATATCATTCGGGAGGGTATCAGCCAGAAGGATTGCGGTGCGCATATTCTTGATGTTAATGTTGGCTTGCCCGAAATAAACGAATGCGAAATGCTGAAAGAAGCAGTTTGCTCCCTGCAGGCTGTTTTGCCCCTTCCGCTTCAGATAGATTCAGCGGATTTTGAGGCAATGGAACAGGCGCTTCGCATATATAACGGAAAGCCGATGATAAACTCGGTTAACGCCAAGGCTCAGTCAATGGCGAAGGTTTTTCCGCTTGCAAAGAAATACGGCGGCGTTGTTGTTTGCCTTTGTCTTGATGAGAGCGGTATACCTGAAACCGCCGAGGGCAGAATTGCGCTTGCCGAAAAAATGATAAACGAAGCGGCTAAATACGGCATTGATAAAAAGGATTTGGTTGTTGATGCGCTGACTATGACGATTTCAACAAATTCCCAGAATGCTGTTGAAACCTTGAAGGTTGTTGATTATTGCAGAAATACCCTTGGCGTTAACACGGTTCTTGGCGTTTCAAATATCAGCTTCGGCTTGCCGAACAGGGAACTTGTTAATTCCGGTTTCTATATTCAGGCGCTTCAAAAAGGACTGAGCGGCGGAATTATTAACCCAAAATCCGCTGCAATGATGAATGCATACTATTCATATAATGCGCTTGCAGGACTTGACGAGGGCTGCACAGAATATATTTCCTCAGCCGTCGAGGTTAAAACAGAGCAGAGCGAAAAGAGCGAAATAACTCTTTTTGATGCAATTGTCAAGGGCATGAAGGAGGAAAGTGCAAAATGCGCCGCTGAGCTTCTTAAGGGTTCAACCTCGCTTGAAATTATAGACGAGCATATTATCCCTGCGCTTGATAAGGTTGGCGAGGGCTTTGAGAAAAACACGGTGTTTCTTCCCCAGCTTCTTATGAGCGCCGACAGTGCAAAGGCTGCCTTTGACGAGATTAAGGCGCAGATGATTATCAGCGGAAACGCTCAGGAAAAGGGCGAAAAGATAATAATCGCAACCGTTGAGGGAGATATCCACGATATCGGCAAAAACATTGTTAAGGTTCTTTTGCAAAACTACGGCTTTGATGTTATCGACCTTGGCAAAGATGTTAAATGCGAAAGAGTTGTTGAGGAAACGCTTAAAAATAACGTAAAATTTGTTGGCTTATCCGCTCTTATGACAACAACAGTTGTTAATATGGAAAAAACAATTAAGCTCCTCCACGAGCAGACCGGGGCAAAGGTTTTTGTCGGCGGTGCGGTTTTAACAAGGGATTATGCAAGGCAGATAAACGCCGATTACTATGCAAAGGACGCAATGGAAAGCGTTCGCATAGCACAGGAATTTTTCAACAAGGATGACGAAGAAAAATGATTATTTCAACTAAAGGAAGATATGCAATGAGCGTTATGCTGGATTTGGCTCAGCACGATGACGGCTCATATATTTCGCTCAAGGATATATCCGAGCGCCAGGAAATCAGTATGAAATATCTTGAGGCAATTGTTTCAAAGCTCTCAAAGGGCGGCTTGCTTGATTCCGCAAGGGGAAAAACAGGCGGATATAAGCTGAACAGAAAACCCGGCGAATACTCTGTTGGTGAAATTCTTGCGCTGACTGAAAAATCGCTTGCTCCCGTTTCCTGTGTTGAATGCGAAAGAGAATGCACAAAGGAGGGAAGCTGTCTTTCTCGCCCGATGTGGAACGAGCTCAACGAGGTTATTATGGACTTCCTGAATTCAAAAACACTAGACGATTTGCTTTAAAAACCGCCTTTAAGGCGGTTTTTTAGTTTCTCGTTTTGCGCTCTGCGTTGCGCGTTTATGGGTCGCTGTGCTCCGATTTATAATAGCTGTAAGTGGCAGGATGTACAATATTCATTAATTTTGTTAAATTTTTATTGTATATCTTTTAATGTTTTGTTATAATAAATTGAATATATATAGAAAAGGGGTTTTCTTTATGGCAAAGAAAAAAGCCGCAGTTGCTGCAGCTAACGCAGCTCCTGCGGAAAAGAAGTACATGAAGCCATCAGAGATTGTTACCTTCGGTGTCGGACTTTTCGGCGTTGCATTGCTTTCAGGCTGGATGCCCGACTACACGATGACCTTCTTTGCAGACTTCGCATTCAAGGGAAAGGGCTTTGATTCGGCTCAGCTCGCAACGGTTATCTCCTCCGTTTTCGGAGTTGCAGGTTTCGTTGGAGCAATTATGGAGCTTATTATCGGAATTCTTGTTGACCGAACAAAAACCTCTCTCGGCAAGGTTAAGCCGTGGGTTGGTTTCGGTGCAATTCCGTTTGCAATTATTTCAATGCTCGTATTTATGGCGCCCAACACAACCTCATTTACGGTTGCAACCGTTTGGATGTTTGTGATTTATTCGCTTTATATCGCAATTTCCTGTGCGGTTGAATCGCCTGCAAACTGCTTCGGCGCTCTTTGCTCACCCAATCCGAGCGAGCGTTCAAGCGCAATTTCAATCGCTTCCTTCCTTCGCTCTGTAGGACAGTCGGGCGGTCAGGTTGTTATTATTGTTGTTCCTGTAATAATGAAGGCTATTATGGGTCAGCAGCAGTATAAGAATGCTGAGGGTCAGGGTATTGACCTCATCATTTCAACCGCAGTTTGCGCACTCGGAATGATTATCTTTGTTATGATTTTCTTTGCAAATAACAAAGAGCGTGTTCCGTTCACAACCGATAAGGTTTCGCTTATTGAATCAATTAAGCTTGTTTTCACAAACAAAAACTTATTAATGGTTTCTTTAACAAAGCTCTTCGGCTTCGGCAGAGGCGTTTACGGAACAGTTTCTCTCTACATAGCTGTTTATCTTCTCGGCTCAAAGGGCTTAAAGCTTGCGCTTATGCTTCCCATGGGTATCGGAACAGCAGTAGGAACACTTCTTGTAAACCTTGTTTTAAAGAAGTTCTCAACAAAGAAAACATTTATTCTCTTCTGCTGCTACGGCGCTTCCTCACTTGCAATTCTTTACTTTGTTTCAAGAGGAATCGGCTTCAACAGCACGCTTATCGTTCCCTTCCTCATCCTCAATTTCTTCTGCGGTATTCAGCACGGTAACACAAATGTTACCCCGAATATTATGATTGCAGACTGTATTGATGAAATGGAATATAAAACGGGTAAGCGCCAGGAAGGTCTTGCATATGCGGGCTACGGTCTGTTTTCAAAAATCGCTTCTGCATTAACAAAATGGCTTGCGCCCGTTCTTGTTTACACCTGGTCGGGCTATCAGTTCTCGCAGAGCGCAAACGTTGCATATGCAACCCAGACAGATGACACGCTTAATAAATTCCTTGCAATATACACAATTATTCCCGCAATCTTCGTTGTTCTTCAGTTCGTTCCGATTCTCTTCTATGATATGGTAGGCGAGAAGAAGGAAAGAATAACTGCAGCTCTTCTTGAAAAGAGAGAGGCTGAGGGCAAAACCGAAGAGCCGGAAGAAACCCTCGCCGAAGAGGTTGCAAAGGCTGTTGAAGCACAGGCAGTAGAGTCAACCGAAGACGGCGAACAAATAGCAGAGTAAGGAGGGGTAGAAATGGCTAAAAAAGATAAAAAAGGCTTCAGCGCAGGCGTTTACGCTGTTGCGGCAAGCATTGTTCTTGCAGTTGTTTTGGTTGTTATGTCAATTTTCACCGTTGCAACAAAATATACCGCTTTCTCTCCCGAAAAGCTCGCTCAGTCCTATGTTGACGGTATCGTTCAGACAGGCGACGGCTATAATGCATACAAGGTAACTCTTGTTTCAAAGAATATGAAATACGGCGAATTCATCAAGGCTGCATATATGCGCCCCTATGTTAACGACGGCGACGGCGTAAAGCAGGCTGAATTCGTTGGAACAGGCTCAACAAAAGAGCAGGAAGCAATCGACAGTGTTTATAACACAATGTATGATTACTACTGCGGGCTTCTTAAAACATATGGCTATGATGACTATGATGCAGTTTTTGATAACTATTTCAAAAAGCTTGTTGAGGTTCGTCATAACGTATACGGCGACGATTATATGAGTGAAGAATATATGTTCGGCGCTTTTGAAGCAAATGTTCAGACATATGCAAATTCTTTAACGGGAACAAAGAGAGTTTTTGCAAACGATGATAAAACAATCTTAACCGAGGAGAGTATCGGCGCATATCAGGTTATGTTTGGCGATATGCAGAAGGTTGAGGTTGATGCCCTTGTTGACGGCAAAAAGCAAACCGTAACCGAGGAGCAGCCTGTTTACCACCTCACAACAGAGATTACCTCCTGTGAGGAGCTTTCAGCAGACGAGGCAAAGGCATATATTGAAGAATATTCAGCAAGAATTAAGCCCGTTGCTCAGAGCGGTGAGGCTAAAGCGGATAGCTTCGGTCTTAAGGACGAAGAAAAAGAAAAAATGGTTAATGCTTATGCAGGTCTTGACTGCACAGAGGATATCAAATCTGTTGCAAAGGTAAGCGCTCAGGTTAAAACCCAGAACGGCGATGTTGTTGCAACTCAGGAACTCTATGTTGTTAAAATCGGCAAGAGCTGGTATGTTGATAACACGAATATCAACACTTCCGCTCTCTACATCTCACAGGGTGAATAAACAAAACGGAGCCGAAAGGCCAATGTCATTAAGTTAAGAAAAACCTCACACAGAAAATGTGTGGGGTTTTTTCT
>CAMYWU010000067.1 GCA_947302895.1 uncultured Clostridia bacterium
GCTCCTTGAGCTTTTCAATCTCTGCGCCCTGCTTACCGATAACCATACCGGGCTTTGCGCAGTGGATGTTGATGCGAACTCTCTTAGCATCTCTTTCGATTTCTACTTTCGGAACACCTGCACTGTGAAGTGTCTTAAGAAGGTACTGACGAAGGTTGTAGTCCTCTACAAGGAGGTCTGCGAAGTCGCCCTTCTTAGCATACCAGCGAGAGTCCCAGTTTTTGATGACACCGATTCTGAGACCGGTCGGATTACATTTTTGTCCCATTAACTTTTCCTCCTCGCTTAGTCTTCCATTTCCTTGAGTACAAGGGTAATGTGTGATGTTCTTTTGTTGATTCTGTATGCTCTGCCCTGAGCTCTGGGCTGAATTCTCTTAAGAATCGGACCAGGTGCTACGTGAGCGTAAGCTACATATAATTTGGATATGTCCATATTATAGTTATTCTCAGCGTTTGCCATTGCAGATTTGAGAACCTTTGAAACAGGCTCGCAAGCTGCTTTTGGTGTGAACTTGAGAATTGCCATTGCCTTATCAGCTGGCTGATTTCTGATTAAATCCAGAACAATCTGAACCTTTCTCGGAGAAATACGAACATATTTTGCTACTGCTTTAGATTCCATATATATTCTCCTTTCGATTACTTACCAGTCTTTGAGCCGGCATGGCCTCTGAATGTTCTTGTCGGTGCGAATTCACCGAGCTTATGTCCAACCATATCCTCTGTAACATATACAGGAACATGCTTTCTTCCGTCGTGAACAGCAAATGTGTGACCAACGAACTCAGGGAAGATTGTTGAACTTCTTGACCAGGTTTTGATAACCTGCTTGTCGCCCTTAGCATTAAGAGCTTCAACCTTTTTCATAAGGCTTTCTTCAACGAAATAGCCTTTTTTAGCACTTCTGCTCATTTAATCTTCTCCCTTCTTCTTATTTGCCGTTTCTGCGGCGAACGATCATCTTATTAGATGCCTTCTTCTTACTACGTGTCTTATAACCGAGTGCAGGTTTACCCCAAGGAGTGCAAGGTCCTGGACGACCGATGGGTGATTTACCTTCACCACCACCGTGGGGGTGGTCATTCGGGTTCATAACAGAACCGCGGACTGTAGGTCTCCAACCCATATTGCGCTTTCTTCCTGCTTTACCGATTTTAACGTTTGCGTGTTCTGCGTTGCCAACAACGCCAACAGTTGCAATACACTGCTTCGGAACATTTCTGAGCTCGCCTGAAGGAAGTCTTAAAAGTGCATAAGGTCCTTCAAGAGCCATAAGCTGAGCGCTGTTGCCTGCGCTTCTTGCAAGCTGTGCGCCGTTTCCGGGATAAAGCTCAACGTTGTGAACAATTGTACCAACGGGCATATTCTCAAGAGGAAGAGCGTTTCCGGTTACGATATCAACATTTGTTCCTGCGATAATTGTATCGCCAACCTTAAGTCCTTCGGGAGCTGTGATATAGCTCTTAACACCGTCGGTATATTCAACAAGTGCGATATGAGCGCTTCTGTTTGGATCGTATTCGATTGTCTTAACAGTTGCGGGGATATCAAACTTATTTCTCTTAAAGTCGATTATACGATACTTTCTTCTGTTTCCGCCGCCACGGTGGCGAACTGTAATTCTTCCGTATGAATTGCGGCCCGACTTCTTGTTAAGAGGCTCAAGAAGTGATTTCTCGGGAGCAACCTTAGATAAAGAAGAATAATCGATTACCGACATATTACGTCTTGAAGGCGTTGTCGGCTTATAATTTCTTACTGCCATTATTAATCTCCTTATATGCGGATAACTTTGCGAAAGGATGGCACCTTTCATACCTCATCCGCAGGTATTTTAGGTTTGCTTTATATAATTGGTTTAATTATATAATCATTTACATCATATCATTGAAGAATTCAATTTCCTTTGAATCCTCTGTAAGAGTTACAATTGCCTTCTTCCATGACGGAGTGTAGCCAACATTGTAGCCCTGACGGCGCTTCTGACCGCGAACATTAATTGTGTTTACCTTAGCAACCTTTGTGCCCGGGAAGAGCTCTTCAATTGCCTTTGCAATCTCAATCTTGTTTGCGTCCTTTGCAACCTTGAAGGTATACTTCTTAATCATAAGACCTGCCATTGATTCCTCTGTGATAACAGGCTTAAGAACAACATCGTAAGCAGTTTTCATTATGCATATACCTCCTCAATTTTCTTTGCTGCATCCTTAAGAACGATGAAGGAATCGCAGTTGAGAATATCGTATACACAAAGAGTGTTTACTGTAACAACCTTAACGCCCTCAATATTGCGTGCGCTCTTATAGATTTTCTCGTCGCTCTCTGTTGTTACGATGAGAGCCTTCTTTGCAGCCTTGAGCTTTGAGAGCATCTCAACAATAGCCTTTGTTTTGATTTCTTCAAGCTCGATTTTGGTTACTACCATCATTTCCTCGCTTGCAACCTTGCTTGAAAGAGCAGATTTCATTGCGAGTCTCTTAACCTTCTTATTAAGGTCAACCTTATACTTTCTTGGCTTCGGGCCAAGAGCAATTCCGCCGTGTGTCCACTGAGGGCTTCTTGTTGAACCCTGACGAGCACGACCTGTTCCCTTCTGTCTCCAAGGCTTTGCACCGCCACCGCTTACTTCAGAACGAGTGAGAGTTGACTGTGTGCCCTGGCGCTGATTAGCAAGATAGCTAACAACTGCAAGATGCATTGCATTAGCATTTGGCTCGATGCCGAATACTGAATCTGCAAGATCCATTTTGGAGGTTTTTCTTCCTTCCTGGTTATAAACCTGAACCTGTGCCATTTTTCATCTCTCCTTTCGTTATGCTTTAACCGCGTCTGCGATAACAACAATTCCGCCCTTAGGACCGGGGATTGCACCCTTGATTGCGATGAGGTTGTTTTCAACATCAACCTTAACAACCTTGAGGTTCTGAATTGTTACTGTTTCATGGCCGTAATGTCCTGCCATTTTCTTTCCCTTGAAAACTCTTGAGGGGCTTGAGCAAGCACCAAGTGAACCAGCGTGACGGTGGTTAGGACCGGTACCGTGGCTCATACGGAGTCTTGCGAAATTCCAACGCTTGATTGCGCCTGCTGTTCCGTGTCCCTTGCTTGTTCCTTTAACATCAACGATATCGCCTGCTGCAAATGTGTCTGCCTTAAGGATGTCGCCAACGTTGAGTGCGGAAATGTCTTCAAGACGGAATTCCTTGAGTGTTTTCTTCGGAGCAACGTTGTTCTTGTCGAAGTGGCCCTTCATAGGCTTGTTTACTCTGCTGACTTTAATGTCGCCAAAACCAACCTGAACTGCTTCGTAGCCATCGTTCTCCATTGTCTTCTTCTGAGTGATTACGCAAGGACCTGCTTCAACGACTGTTACGGGAACTGCATTTCCTGCTTCGTCGAAGATCTGGGTCATGCCAATCTTCTTACCGATAAGACCTTTCTTCATTTTATTTCCTCCTTTGGTTATTGGTTGGGATTCTCACCCAACATGACCTCAGCATTTGTTTATCGATTATAATTTGATTTCGATTTCAACGCCTGCCGGGAGCTCAAGACTTGTCAGAGCCTCAACAGTTTTGTTTGACGGTCTGAGAATGTCGATGAGTCTTTTGTGTGTTCTCTGCTCAAACTGCTCACGGCTGTCCTTATACTTGTGAACAGCACGACGGATTGTTACCTTCTCGATTTCAGTCGGAAGCGGGATAGGACCGCTAACCTGTGCGCCTGTTCTCTTTGCAGTTTCAACAATTTTCTCCGCTGCCTGATCAACGAGTGAGTGATCGTAGCCCTTTAAGCGGATTCTGATTTTTACTTTACTTGCTGCCATTCTATTTTCCTCCATGAAAATTTGTGGTGCGAGTTCTTCAGGATTTTCAACAACTACTCCGTGCGTTTCATATCGCTTCATTAATTAAACCGAATGAAAATCATTCGGACGCCGTTGCTTATTTTACGAACGTTCGCAAGTCATTCGCAAAATAAATACCTGAATTAGTTTCGCCCGGTTTTAAATCGGACATACTCCGCCGAAATTCCCGCTGGGTTATGCGCAACCTCCGGCATCATCGCATATCTGGTTGTGCGCTATATAACTATATATAATAATATATAGCATTTCGCACGCTGGGCTATTATATTATATATAATGCTGCTTGTCAAGCATTTTTTTGGAAAAAATATTAAATTTTTCTAAAAAATTTTTTCGGTAGTTTCGACGAAAATAAAATTTAAAATTCGTTAAAAATGCACAAACAAATAATAAGCGGATATCTTGTTAAGGATATCCGCTTAATATACTATATATAGTTTCGCGTTGCGAGTTGCGAGTTGCACGTTCAAAGTTACTCGCTTCGCTCGGACAAATTATAATTGCTGTGCGCAGCACCATAAATTCGTAATTCCTAACTCGTAATTAGTAATTATCAATCGGACAAATTATAATTGCTGTGCGCAGCACCCGAAATTCGTAATTCGTAACTCGTAATTAGTAATTATCAAGCTGTCGTTTTCATTGAAAGCTTAATCTTGTCTGCAATCATTGCAATAAACTCCGAATTGGTTGGTTTGCCTCGCTGAGCCTGAATCGTGTATCCGAAGAATGAGGATAAAACATCAACATCTCCCCTGTCCCACGCAACCTCGATTGCATGGCGGATTGCTCGTTCAACTCTGCTTGCAGTTGTTCCAAACTCCTTTGCAACGGTTGGATAGAGCACCTTGGTTACGGAGCTCAGCATTTCGCTATCCGTTATACAAAGTATTATAGCTTTTCTTAAATACTGATAACCCTTTATATGAGCGGGAACGCCTATCTGGCGCATAATATCGGAAATCACAACCTCAATCTCATCCTCGCTCATACTATCCCTTACTCGTTTTGACTTTTCGCTTTTCCAGTTGAGCATCTTTTCAATGCGCTTTGCAACCGATGCAGGATTAATCGGTTTTATGAAATAATAATCCGCACCGCAGTTTAAAATCTCCTCCTCAAAACCTGAGCCTCCAACGGCGGAAATCAAGATAACAAGCGGCTTTTCGGCTATGGAGTTTTCAATTTCTTCCATAACCTCCGTTCCGTCTGCGGACGACATAAATACGTCCATAATAACAACATCGTAGTGCGCAAGGGCAATTTTAGCTTTCACTTCTTCGCCGTCTTTCTTGCAAAGTGAAACATCATATCCCCTCGCCTTGAATTCCTTTTCGCAAGCTCTTCCTATCTCCTCTGTTTCATCTGCAATAAGAACTCTCACATTGCTCATAATGCGCCTCCTAAATTATTTTTTCTTCCACATATTACCATATAATAATTTAAAAAGCAAGTATTTTACACATAATTTTGTGTAAATTTTACACACGATTATTTTCGCTGTTTTACGAGGTTATCCGACCTTTGAAGCATTGTCTGAGCAAAAACCGCATAGCCCTTTTCGGGATTATTCACAATAACATGGGTAACTGCGCCGATAAGCTTATTATTCTGAATAATCGGACTTCCGCTCATCCCCTGAACTATTCCTCCTGTTTTTTCGAGCAGCTCCTTATCGGTTATTCTGAAAACAATATCCTTTTGCTCCTTAGAGCCCTTGCGGTTAATTCTTATTATCTCGATATCATATAGTCTGGGCTTTCCCTCATCAATTGTTGAAAGTATCTGCGCCCTTCCCCTTTCAACCTCATTCTTCGAAGCAACGCTCATAAGGCGGGAATTTTCGCTTATAAACGAATATGAGCCATATAAGCCAATCGCTGAATTATCAAGCAGGCTTCCTATTGTTTTATCCTCAAACTCACAGGAAAGGCTGCCCGTTGTTCCCGAGGAAGCCTTTTGAATCTTTGTTACGTTGGCACAGACCGCCTCACCCTCGAGCAGTGGCATAAGCTCATTTGTATCAACATCATTCACCTGATGACCGAGGGCGGCAAAGGTTCCTGTTTTTTTATCAAAATAGGTTATCGTTCCAATTCCTGCCGTTGAATCACGCACCCACATTCCTGCTTTATAGCAGCCCTCACGCTCCGAATATACGGGAGTTAAAACAAAGGTTTTATATCTCCCGCCTCGCTTGAGCCTGATTTTATAAGGCATACTGTTGTTATCGCTTAAAATGGCGCTCACCTCATTTGAGGTATATACATTCATATTATTAATAGAAACAATTATATCCCCTGTTTCAATGCCAGCCTCTGCCGCAGGGTTAATCCTTTTATCCCCTGTTTCAACAGCCTGGGTTCCAACAACAATAACGCCGTTTGTATACAGCTTTATCCCGAACGCCTCTCCGCTTACATAAACCTCTCTCGGCGGCTGCATTGTTGCATTAACACTCTGCGCCTGCGCATTATTATTTATAATCAGTATTATAAAAAAGAAAGCGCAAAAAACAGATAAAACCGAATCAAAAATTCTTATAGCTTTTCTCATAAAACTTTCATAGCCTTTCTGCCGCAATAATTCATCTTATCAGCACATAATACCTGCCTTGCCGGGCAGACAAGGCGTTGATGAAAACTCTGCCGCCGCTCGTTGCCGCAAAGCGACAAACTGAGCGGGCAATACAATCTGTTTTTTCTTTTGTTTGCAAAATAAAAAACACCCACAAATATTGTGGGCGTTTTTTAGCTATTTAATTCATTAGTTAATCGGGTTTCCGTATTCTCTTTTCATAGCGTCAACGGAAACTATCCACTGTTTTCCGAATTTGCAAACATCAATGCCATTTCTCAGTTTTCCGTATGCAACAGCTTTTCGCAGGGTGCTTTCGTTTAATCCCCACAAAGTTGTTGCATCGCTGAAAGCCATTAATCCATCAAACGGAGTTTCAACCGTTTCACCGTTTTCAAAAAGCTCATCGCAGGATATATCAATATCATCATTCCAGATAACGCCATATCCCCCGACATCAACCTCAGCCGACGAAAAAAGCTCTGCATTTTCAAGTGCTTTAAAAGCGCTAAATCTTTGCATAAGGGGTTTAACGTCATAAATTCTAGTAACCCCCTGAGCAAACTGAACGCTCAACTTATAATCTGGAAGAACATTAACACTGTTTATCTTATGAAACATATGCTCACCTTCTTATTCTAACGGTTCAATCTTTTTAAAGTCCTGTGTTTCCCACATTTCTTTAAGTTCATCCTTATGTATGCCAATCCATTCTCTTACCATGGCAAGCGCTTTGGGCGGAAGCTCACCTTCAATAATATCACCCGTCATAAAATCAATTGCCGCAACATCCTCGTTATATATTGCGTGAATATGGGGTGGATTATGCTCACTTTGCAGAAAATACATTCTGATTATGATACCATAAAATCTTGATAAAACAGGCACATTAGCACTTCCTTTCATTTGATATTGTATCACGATACAGTGATATTGTCAATGGGTTTTGTTACAAAAAACCGCTCACAAAAGTGGGCGGTTTTAAACATATGATTGTTTGAACGAAGCGAGATTCGTTTGCGACCGCTCCCTCGTCAAAACATCCTGCGTGACCCAATATATTGCTCTTAGTTATTCAATTTGAGCAACATATAATAATCACTGCGGATGTTTTTCCTCTCCGATGCGGTAC
>CAMYWU010000068.1 GCA_947302895.1 uncultured Clostridia bacterium
AAGAATTTCATCGGGATTAAGGCTGTTAACATAATCATTAAGGCTGATAAAGGTATACCTTTCATCAAGCATAATAATTCTTGAATAGTCCTGCAAAACAAAAGGAACAAAGCTGTTTGCAAAGGAATCCTTTAAAATCAGCAGTGTTTTATCGCTTTTTGCATTATTATTTGTTATCTCAACAACACCGTGGTTTCCGCCCTGAAAAACATTATATTTATTCTTTGTTTCAAGAGCGCTCAAATCATAAAACGCAGTATCCTTACCGTCGGCAGTAACGCTGACAGTGCTCACCTCGGGCAATAGGATTTCGTCTTTTGTTTTAACAATCGGTGCTATTGAAAACAGCGTTCCCTGAAAATCCGGGCAAACCGAATTCAGCTTAAAACTATCCAAAGTTTCAGCCTTCTCCCCCTTCGCCCTGCAAAAAGCCGCATAGGCATTATATGCGCCCTTTGCACTCCAGTGGTGGTCTGTTTTATAATAGCAATCGGGATTTGAAAGCTCATTTTTTATATCAATAATTATTGCGTTTTCAAGCTGTCCGGTAAGCTCTGAATAAAGCTTGTCAAAATCGTACATAGGCGCCTCATAGGGCAGTTCCTCACTTAAAACAGTTCCTGCCGAGGGAACATACATAACATATACCTTTCTGTTTTTTGCAGCAGAGTTTATTTTTTTTGCATATGAAGTAAGCGCTTCCTCGTTTATATCGGCACTTGTTACCTTCTGAATAAGTCTACCGCTTTTGCAGATATATGCGCCGTTGATATCCATTTGACCTGTAATATAGCGGATTTTGCTCTGTGCAAAAGCAAGACTGTCCCGCAGAGGAAACTGGTCGGACAAAAAGCTTTCCAAATCGCTTTGAAAAGCTCCGTCCTTAACATTTGATGATATTTCATCCCTTGTCATCAGCACTCTGTTTTCCTGCTCGGAAAGAGCGTTATCGGGAAAAGCAAAAATCGAAACAGCAATAAGAGCGGGTATAAGAATAAATAATATTACAACTGCTTTTTTCATAATCCAACCTCAAAATCTGAAATACAAAAACGGATTATAACTGTCGCCGATAAGCATTAAAACAGAAAGCGTAATAAGCACGGCTGCAACAGCAAGTCTTGCTGTCTTTGAAGGCGTTATCTTTTTAAAGAGCTTTTTCGGAATATCACTTGAGAAAACAGCGCAGAGAACAAAAATCACAAAATACGACCTGAAATAATAAGAACAGCCGCCTCCGATACCGTTTGCACCGAATAACGAAGCTATGAATTCTCCGAGCTTTGAAAAATCCTCAATAGCAAAAATCGCCCACGAAAACAGCACTGCAATAATCGTGTATAAATGGCTGATAATCGGCGGAAGCTTTTCCATTAGCTTATGCAAAAAGAGCTTTTCGATAACAAGTAAAACGAAGAAATAAATTCCCCATAAAACAAAGTTCCAGCCTGCACCGTGCCATAAGCCTGTTAAAAACCAGACTATAAACAGATTAACAATCTGCCTTGGCAAGCCCTTTCTGTTGCCGCCGAGCGGAATATAAACGTATTCCCTGAACCACTTTCCGAGAGAAATGTGCCAGCGCCGCCAGAATTCGGTTATACTTTTTGACATATAAGGATAGTTAAAGTTTTCGTTTAAATCAAAGCCGAGCATTTTTGCAAGCCCTATAGCCATATCCGAATAGCCCGAAAAATCAAAAAAAATCTGAAAGGCAAATGCAAGTGTTCCGAGCCACGCAACCGAAGCCGAAGCTCCGCTTTCACAGGATATTTCACTCCATATTGCGCCTGCCTGATTTGCAAGCAAAACCTTTTTTGCAAGACCTGCAGAAAACCGAATGATACCGTTTACGGCTTTATCGGCGCTGAGCTTCCTTCGGTTTATTTCAAGCTGGTTTTCAATATCGGCATAACGGACAATCGGGCCCGCAATAAGCTGCGGAAACATACAGATATACATTCCGAAATTAATTATATTATGCTGAGCCTTAACCTGCTTTCTGTAAACATCAATTGTGTATGAAAGCGTCTGAAAGGTATAAAACGATATTCCGATTGGTAAAGCTATACCTGATGTACGCAGATTAAGACCGCCGATATTATCGGCAGTCTCAATCAGAAAATCAGTATATTTAAAAACGCATAATAAGCCAATATTAACAATAACGGAAAGAGCGAGTATCGCCTTTCTCGCATTTGGCTTGTTCTTCCCCTCAAGCCTCTCAAGCGCCAAGCCGTTGCAGTAATCAAAAACAGTTGAAAACAGCATAATAAGAATGTATATCGGCTCGCCCCACGCATAGAAAACAAGACTTGCAACAAATAATACGCCGTTTTTTGCCTGCTTTAGCGAAAGGTAATAAAGCGCAAGTGTTGTTGGCAGAAAGAGAAGCAGAAAAACAAAGCTACTGAATACCATATCTATTTAAAAAAGTCATAAAACGCATCGGATATTTTATCCGCTTCATCGCCAACTATTAATGCAGCGCAATTTGAATCGGTTGCAATTCTTGCCGCATCAAGCTTTTTGAGCTGGCTTTTATCATATGTTGAATAAAGGGATTTGCGCTTTTGAAGATGAGCTTCAAGGCTCTCCCTCGCCTGTGTTAAATCGCCTGAGTTTTTAACCTGAATTACGGCAATTTCATCGGCGTTTCCCGTTCCGTTTGTTGCATAGTAAACAAAGAATCCTTCAACCTTTGAATAGCTCATATCCGAAATATTGGTGAAAATACTTGAAGCATCCTCATCCTCCGAGCTTGCATAGGTCATATCATCAAACCTGTTTGTTGCTCCAGCCATTGCCGTTTTTAAATCATACATACTGATCTCTTGCCCGTTTTGCTTTGAGCAGGAGCAAAAAACACAGGCAGCGGCTAAAACTATGCTTAATAAAGCAATCAGCTTTTTTCTCATTTTATTTTACCCCACTGCTGTTTTTGAATAGTATTCGTCCATCGCCTTATTGATAGCTTTGAAAATCTTTTGTTCTGTTTCTTCATCAACCTCGGCTAAATTATCATTATAGAAGTTGATATAAAAGCACAGAACATACTGAGATTTTTCATTGAGCATCCAATCGTATGAAAGCGAAAACTTATCGCCCGAATCAAGCTGATTTACAAGCGAGGCAACCATAAACTGCGCTTCATTTTCGTTCTTTTCGTTAATCTCTTTTTTGAAGGTACAGCTTATTACATTCTTTTTGCTGATAACGGCATTAGTCAGCCACTTGGGAATGGCATAAATATCCTTAAGCTCCTCGCAGATTGAGAAAATATAATTGTATTTTTTGCCCGTTGCCGCAGGGAAATATTCCTTGGTCCAGTCATGACCCTGGGAACAGCGTGTGTCATCCATATTAAAATTTTGATAATTATTGCTTTCGCTGTCCATATAGCAATCGGTATGATACCAGCCGTCGTCAAGCTTAACCAAATCCCAGGTGTGAGTTAAATCCGAGGAATGAACAACCTTGCACTCGATATCAAGCATCTGCATAAACAATCTGAAGGTTGTTGCATAGCCAACGCAAACAGCACTTCTGTATTTCAAAACATCGTGGGGATTATCGCTGTCGCCGATTCTTGTAGGAATAACAGTCAGAATACCCGTGTTCTGCTTAAGCTTTGCTGTTAACCAGTCATAAATCGCTTTTTCTTTTTCAAAATCGGTCATCTTATCCGTTATAACCTCGGAAATAATGTCCTTTGCCATATCAAGCGTTTCCTTGTCGTTATCATCAAGCTTTGAGGTATCACCCGATTTATAAGCATCGGAAATATTAAGGGTTGATTTAATCGTGTATGTGCCTGCAATGGTTACATCATCCTCTTTATCAACGTCCTCAGCTATTCCCTGATACTTTTCAATAGCCTTAACAGTATTGCGCTGACTGTAGAGCATAACCCCAGAAAGCGCAAGACTTGCGCAAAGCACAAGGGATATAAAAATCATAAAACCGTTTAACTTCTTTTCATTCATTTCAAACTCTCCCTTCTGTCGACTGTGCTAATCAAATCAGCACGCCTTACAAATCCGTTATATCACACAATTGATATTATGTCAACAAGAATATTGTTAATTTTTTAACAATATTTTCCAGCCCTTCATAGCATAAAAAAAGCAGGAATCTGCGGTGCAAATTCCTGCTTAATTTTATTATTATAAGCCTGCTTTTTCCTTAATGTATTTTCTGGCTTTTACTGCATATTCAAACGGATTTGCCTTAGCGGGATCCTGCTCAGCTTCAACAACAACCCAGCCCTCATAATTATTCTCTGCAAGAATATCGAAGATTGGCTTGAAATCAACATCGCCGTCGCCGGGAACTGTGAACACGCCTGCACGAACAGCATCGAGGAAACTCATATGCTGAGGAACAACCTGATTGTTATAAACATCAAGGCGAACATCCTTAAGATGAACATGCTTAATTCTGTTTACATACTTTTTAAGCACGGGTACGGGGTCGATACCTGCAAAGGTAAGATGACCTGAGTCGAAGAGAAGATAAACAAGCTCGGGGTCTGTAAGCTCCATAAGCTTATCGATTTCTTCAACTGTCTGAACGCCTGTTCCCATATGGTGGTGAACGGTGAAAAACATTCCCTTTGATTTTGCATAAGCGCCCATTTCATTGAAGCCCTTTGCAACAATTGCCCACTCTTCATCTGTATAATACGGCTTTTCATCAAGGATTGATTTTGTTAAATCGCCCTGGATTGAATTGCCCTGCTCCGATGCGCCGATAACTCTTGCGCCAAGCTTATAGAGCTTATCTGCATGAGCCTTGAAAGCCTCGATTGTTTCCTCGTATGGCTTTGAAGTGAGGAAGGAAGAAAACCACGCATTACAAATCTGGAGTCCTCTTATATCAAGATATGGTTTTAAAACATCGGGGTCCGAGGGGTATTTATTACCGATTTCAGAACCCTTAAAGCCTGCAAGAGCCATTTCGGAAATGCACTGCTCGAAGGTGTTTTCTGCGCCTAAATCGGGCATATCATCATTTGTCCAGCCGATAGGTGCAATAGCAAGTTTTACTTTATTGGGATCTAACATAGTTTACTCCTTTTAAAAGTTTCGCGTTTCGAGTTGCAAGTTGTTGGGCGGGACACCCGCACCCGATTATAGTTTTATTGTCCGAGCGCTTGCGTGAGTAACCGAGAACTCGCAACTCGCAGCTCGCAACTCGCAACTGAAAATTAATAGTCAAATGTTTTTGCAATATTTGCCTGCATATCTTCATATGCCGCTGCAACAGTTTCGCTCTTTGAAACCTCGGCAACGCCAACTCTCCACCAGCTTTCAAAGCCTGGGGTCATTGTCTTTGGAAGAACCTTAATATCGAAAACAACTGATTTAGTTTGCTTCTTTGCATCCTCAAGAGCAGCTTTGAGCTCGGCTGAATTATGGATTGAATATCCCTTAGCGCCGTAGCCCTCTGCAATCTTTGCAAAGTCAACCGTCATATCAGCGCCGTCAAGCATTCCTGTTTCGGGATTTCTTGCACGGAAAACTGTTCCGAAGGTATCGGTTCCCTGATTGTTCTGAAGATTTTCAATACAGCCCCATCCGAGATTATCAAATACGCAAACATTAATTTTCATACCCTCCTGGAGCGAGGTATAAAGCTCGCTGTGCCCCATAAGGAAGGAGCCATCGCCAGTAAAGGTATAAACCTCTGCTTCGGGCTTTGCAAGCTTTGCGCCAAGTGCGCCGTTAACCTCATAGCCCATATTTGAATAGCCGTATTCCATATGATATGTTCCACGGTTCTTGGGTCTGAACAAACGCTGCATATCGCCGGGAAGAGAGCCTGATGAACCGAGTGCAATATCCTCGTCGCCCATAAATTCATTGATTATACCAAGCGCAAGAGTCTGGTTGAGACCGCCCTCAAGCTCAGTTGAATAGTATTCATCAACGATTTTATTCCAATCAGCCTTAGCATCTGTGATTTCGGTTGTGTATTCGGTTTTGTATCCGTCGAGCGAATCAATAAGAGCCGATACAGCCTCTTTAGCATCTGCAACGATTGCCTCAGCATCCATCTTATATGCGTCAAACGGACAGATATTTATGCCGAGAACCTTTCTGTTTTCGTTGAAAAGCCACTTTGAAGCGGTTGTGAAATCGGAAAATCTTGTTCCAACACCGATAACAAGATCGGCATCCTTTGCAACAACATTTGCAGCCTTACCGCCTGTTACGCCGATACCGCCGAGATTAAGCGGATGATTCCAGGAGATAAGTCCCTTACCTGCCTGAGTTTCGGAAACAGGAATATTATACTTTTCTGCAAGTTTAAGAAGCTCTTTTTCAGCTCCGCTGTAGCGAACGCCGCCGCCGCAAACAATAATCGGCTTTTTAGCCTTTTTGATAAGCGCAGTTGCTCTTTCAAGCTGGGATGCGCTTATAGGTCTGCGATCGATATGCCAAACACGCTTTTGAAGGAAGTGTTCGGGATAATCATAAGCCTCGCCCTCAACATCCTGAGGCATTGCAAGACAAACTGCGCCTGTATCAGCAGGGTCGGTTAAAACTCTCATAGCGTGGATACAAGCTGTCATAAGCTGCTCGGGGCGCTCAATTCTGTCGAAATAATGGCAAACGCCCTTGAAAGCATCGTTAACAGTTCTTCCGTAGCCATCAAAGAACTCAGCCTGCTGCAAAACAGGGTCGGGCTGACGGCAGGCAAAGGTATCGCCGGGAAGAACAAGAAGCGGAATTCTGTTTGCAGTTGCGCATCCGCAGGCGGTTACCATATTGGTTGCGCCGGGACCGATTGAAGAAACGCAGGGAATTATTGCCTTTCTGTCCATCTGCTTTGCATATGCAACAGCAGCAAGAGCCATATTCTGTTCGTTTTTGCCCTGGTAAAACTTAAGATTATGTCCTCCCTGCTCAAGAGCCTGACCAACGCCTACAACGCAGCCGTGGCCAAATATACCGAACATACCCGATACAAACTTGCTTTCAACGCCGTCAACTTCAATGTATTGATTGTCCAGGAACTTAACAAGCGCCTGAGACATTGTTAATCTTTCTCTGTTCATTTAATTACCTCTTTTAAATTGAGAATTGAGATTTGAGAATGGAAAATTTCGGTTACTCACTTCGTTCGAACAATTAAGAATCAGACTTTGTGCTCAAAATTATACTGGAAAGAATTCTGTGAATTTCGCAACAATCATCAAAAAGAATATTAAATTCATCTTTTGAGATATAGTTTGTTTCATACAGCAATTTAAGCCAGTACTTTGTTTCCGTTGCTTCTTTAAGTGAAATATTCATCTTGGCAACAAAATCGTTTCTGCTTTGCGCATCCTGCGCTTCAAAAACATTTGCGCCAATACTTGTTGCACTTCTCATCAATTGTTTTGACATTATGTGTTCATTTCTTTCGTTCAACTGACGATAAAGACTAACAATTTTCTTTGAAAAATTGAATGATTTATCAACAATAATATTATCTTTCATTTCAATCACAATCAGGTGCGGATGTCCCGCCCTCAATTCTCAATTCTCAATTCTCAATTATCCATTCAATTAAGATC
>CAMYWU010000069.1 GCA_947302895.1 uncultured Clostridia bacterium
AGCCAGAGAGCAAAACAGCACAACGAAAAAATAAAGCAATAAAACTATTGCAATTCTTCGTCTTTTTGTTTTAAGCATAGTATGTTCCTCCATACACTTGTTATACAATTATATAATATCATAAATCCCTCTCAATTAAAACACAATAAAAACGAAATCTTTTTTCAATAATTAATACGTTTCTTCATATAATATAAAGGGATTAGGTATCAAAAAAACATATCTCGGATTTTCTCATTTTTTAAGATAAAAAAGAAAAAATCCTTGCATTTTTCTATTTTTTTTGATATTATGATTCCAGTGATCGTGTTATGTTGCTTGCGAGGCGCATAACGAGGGGGGGTTTCTGCGGGAGCTCCCCCTTTCACATTAGTAATGAAGGAAAGAATAATATGGCAAAAGCATTTAAAACTTATAACGAACAAATTGAATTGTTGCAGAAGAAAAATCTAGCAATTGAAGATGTTGATAAAACAATTTCTTTGCTGAAAAAATACAGCTATTTTACGCTTATTAATGGTTATAAGGCGCCTTTTAAGGACAAGTTTGGAAACTATAAAAACAAAACATCAATTGATGATATAATCTTTTTGTACACCTTTGATGACAATATCCGACATATTTTAATGAAATACATACTAAAAATTGAGCTCCATATTAAATCTCTTATTTCATATAGTTTCTGCAAAAAATTCGAAGTGGATGAGGCTGCTTATCAAAACGCTTTAAACTACAATTACACCAACGCTAATTTACAAAAACCAATCAACGATTTAATTCAAATATTAGGTATACAACTTAAAAAAGCTAATCAATTTCCATATATGCAGCATCAGGCTGACGAACATAAAAACATACCATTATGGGCGTTAACAAAAGCCCTTACATTTGGAAATGTTTCAAAAATGTATGCTTGTCAAAAAGATAGTATAAAAAGTGAAATTGCAAAAGAGTTTTCAGAGGTTCGTGAAAACGAACTCGCAATAATGCTTGACATCCTAACTCGTTATAGAAATGTTTGTGCCCACAATGAAAGATTATATGATTTCAAGTATAAGGACTCTCGATTAAAAACAACATCCTATCATCAGAAGTTCAACCTCACAACCAACAACCCTGTTGCATCAAACCTATTTGATGTTGTGATTTTTTTGAAATGCTTACTTGATGAAGCTACATTTGAAGCGTTTGTTAAAGATTTTTCATTTGAAATAAATAGCCTGTCAGAAAAGACCAATCAAATCCAAAAATCCCAAATTTTAAAATTGATGAGTTTTCCTCAAAACTGGGATGAAATACTGAAAATATAGCTTTAGAAAAATTGTCATCATTTTTTGATAATTACTAAAACACCCCCGACTGCTCAAAAAACGTTCGGGGGTTGTTTTTGTGTTTTAAATTATTCCGAGCGGAATTAATACCGCAAGCAGAATTGCAACCGTTGACCACAGGCAGATAAGGAATTTCTTCTGGGTTTTGCGGGGCTTATCATAGATGATATTCGCCGCAAGGAAAAAGGGAATATATGTTGTGATGAAAACGGGAATTGCTCCCCACCACTTATAAACCCATATAAACGCAGGGGTTGAAGCAAGAAAGATTTCGAAAACCGAGAAGAAAAGCGCATTTCCTATTGCAAAGGCAATTCGGTTGTTTATTCCGAGGATTTTTTTGTTTTTATCCTCGGGCAGAAGTCCAACGCTCATAAAGCCTGCAACCGAAAACATCAGCGAAAGCTCCCAGGATACGCCAACAAGCAGAATAAAGCTTGTGCTTTCAGGCGAAACATGCCAGAGCGCATAACCTGTGAAATGGCAGATAACAGCGTTTGCAATTTCATAGAGCCAATGAACTCCGTACAGCGCAAGCGCAGCAGCCATCCCGTTGTAGTTTTTCTTTTTCCACTGCGGAATCCAGATTCCGACAATAACAACTGCAAGCAGCGCAATAAAAGTCCAGTTGAAATTATCCGTACTTCTGACTGCGGCTTTTGCAGCCTCGGCAGCAGCCTTTGCGGCAGCCGAACCGTCTCCGAACAACATAAAAATCACTCCTTCATTTTTTTAATTATATAGATTGGGCAGCTCATCAAGAGTTATAACATAATCGCTGTTATAAATCTCGTTTAAGCGCTGAGTCCCGTTATCCTCTGTAAGCCAGGTTGTATGCCAGGTTAAGAACCAAACCCAAGGAACTGTCTTAAACTGCTGGGGGGTTGGAATTAAGCCCGTTTCGTGCATTGCAAGCGGTTTTGCGTTGCCAACAACCTTGTAAACAGGGTTAAACAGCCTGCCCTCAGCTCCGTTTTGAGAAACCTCATAGCTATCTGCGCCAACAACATCGCAGTATCTGTTTCCGGGATACCAATCCGCAAGGTCAACTCCGTAATCCGTTCCGTTATGGCAATAACCGAGAACCCAGATAAGATTGTTAAGACCAAGGTCGTAGGTATAGTGGTTATACATCATAATCCAAAGGCGTTTAAAGTATTCGCTTCCGCCCTTGCCCCACCAGAACCATGCGCCGTCAAATTCGTGGAAGGGGCGCCATAAAACGGGTATTCCTTCATTTTGCAGCTGCATAAGTGCGTTTGCCGCCTTATCCATTCCTGCAATAAAGGCTCTGTTTTCAGCTGTTCCTTCCGTTAAAACAGCTTCCCACTGCTCGGCTGTTAATTCATCCGCCTTGCAGGCGTCATAGCTCTGGTCAAAGGCTGATGAGCAATGCCAGCAGATTGAAACAATACCGCCTTTTTTTGCCCACTTTTTCGCTCTTGAAACAACTCCGCTGAAATCATCGCCCATAAAGTCGAGCCCACGGATTGCAGGATATTTGTCTGTGTTCTTGTAAATATAATTAAACTCGTAGTCATCACCGCCAACCCAGGTTGACTCCTGCTGACCCGATATAACAGCATTCCCGTAGGTCTGAGCAATATAGCTATACAGCGCCCTTGCCTGCTTTGTTGCATTCTCGTTTGAGAGCTGCATATCATATTCTGTTGGCTTGCCCTGCGCAATTTCGGATAACAAAACAAAGTCCTTTGCGTTGATATATCCGTCTCGCAGAATGTCAAATCTGCCGTCATAGTTGCTCTGGGCATATGGGGTTGGCTCGCTGCTTATTGCGCCCTCAAAATCAAGGAGCAAATCACGAACCGAAACGCTGTAGCTCTCCTCTTCGCAATGGGAGCATTTATAATACAGCTTCATTCCGTCCCGATACTGATAAATATAGCTGTGCTCGCCAACAGTATCAAGAACAGGGGTGTTGCTCATTTTATCGCAATATGCGCATTTTGTTGACTGTCCGTAATAATGTGAGCCGAGACAGTAATACTTCCAATCGGGATTTGTTTCTCTTTCGCTGAGAACATAGGCATATGCGCCGCTAAGGCGGTTGCCGTAGAAAACAAGGCTTTTACTTGTTTTAAAAGCAGATTTCTCTATTGAAATACTTTCTGCGTTGATTATGTAGCAATTGCTTCCCGCGTCTTCAAAAGCGCCTTCTCCGATTGAATTAACGCTTGCGGGAATGCTAAGCTCCTCGGGAAGATATTCGCAGCCGTAAAAAGCATCTCTGCAAAGCGAAGACGTCTCTCCGAAATCAACATCATATATGAAATATCTCCAGTTGTCCCACGGCGCTTCCTGCATTTCTCCGCTTCCCGAAAGTCTGAGCGTTTTGCTGTTTAAATCATAGGAATAGTTAAGAGAATTTCCGCAGCTTCCGGCAAGGTTTATAAAGCTCTTTGAATTGGAGCTGCACCAAGAGCCGATATTGTTATTGCCAACGATGCTGACCTTTGAAGGATAGTATGAGCCGATTGATGAAAGACTGTTTCCCGTCCAGATAATTGAATTAAGCGCATTGCAGTTTCTGAAAGCGCTGTTGCCGATATCCGTATAATCCTCGCCTACCCAGACATTTTCAAGCGCCGTGCAGCCATAGAAGGTATTATCCGGAATTTTATGAAGATAAGAACTTGTATTATTATCCCTCGGCAAGACTGCCCATTTAAGAGCGGTGCAGTTCTGGAAAGTATTGTTGTAATACTCGCAGCAGTTTTCGGGAACTGTTATATTAAGAAGCGAGGAACAGCCGTAAAAACAGTTTGCGCCTATTTTAACAAGGCTATCGGGAAGCTCAACCGAGGTTATTTTTGAGCAGTTATAAAACCAGTAATCGCCGATTGCCTGAACACCCTCTTCAACAATAACCATCTTAATCTGCGAACGGTAGCTTCGCCACGGACACGCATTATCGCCGGTTAAGGCGTTTGTGTAATTGTTGCCGTAGCCAACTCCGTTAACCGTGAAAACTCCGTCGTCTGAAATTGCCCATTTCAGCGGACCCGAATCGCCGTTCACCTTTGCGAACGCATGGAAGTTAAGCCCTGCTGCAACAGAGCCAATAATCGTGATTATCAAAACCACGGCTATTAAAATTTTTGTTCGCTTCTTCATAGTTTTCACCAATATGATTATAGCATATAAGAATTAATTTGAAAAGAAATAGTTTTAAAATAAAAACGGAGGAAATTAACATCCCCCGTTTTTTGCTATTTTAACTATTCTGCTTGTTCCAAGACGGGATGCGCCAAGACTTATGAATCTTTCGGCATCTTCAAGCGAGGATATTCCGCCCGCTGCTTTGATTTTAACCTTATTGCCAATATGCTCTGCAAAAAGCTCTATATCCTCAAAGGTTGCGCCGCCGCTCGAAAAGCCTGTTGAGGTTTTTATATAATCGGCTCCCGATTTTTCAACGATTTCGCACATTCGGATTTTTTCTTCCCTGCTAAGAAGGCAGGTTTCAATAATAACCTTAAGAATATGCTCACCGCAAGCGGCTTTAATCTCTTTGATTTCGTTTAAAACAAAATCATCCTCCCCTGCCTTAAGCCCTCCGATATTGATAACCATATCAATTTCGTCAGCGCCGTTTTCTATGGCGTTTTTCGTTTCAAAAACCTTGCTTTTTGTTGTTGAGTTTCCGTTGGGGAAGCCGATAACCGTGCAGATATTAAGCTCTTTAAAGCTTTCCCTTGCCTGTTTAACATAGCAGGGCGGTATGCAAACCGAAGCGGTTTTGTATTCAAGCGCCTCCCGGCAAACCTGTTTTATTTCCTCCCACGTTGCCTCCTGCTTCAACAATGTATGGTCGCATTTTGAAAGTATTTCTTTAATGTCCATTTTTCCCTCTCAGATTCTTTTTACCGCCAACAAGAAACGGTATGTATTTATTCACCAGATTGCAAAACGGCGCCAGAACTAATACAGAAATAACCGTTATTACGCATGAGAGCGCAATATATCTTTTGCTGCCCTTCTGGTTCCAGATGGGAACTGCAGGAAGTAAAATCTGTAAAAGAGAATAAAGCGTGTAATACATCGGAATATGAAAAGCGTAATAAAACATAGTGTTTTTGCCAAACCACAATACGCTCTTCGGATATTTAAACAAGCTTGCAAAACCAAATACCGCCATAACTCCGCTAAAGGAAATCAGCATATCCAAAAAGAAATTTGTATAATGGTTTTCATACATATTAACATAATTGATATGCCCGGTAATGCGCTTGTAAACAAGCGGAAGCGCAAGATACAAAACAAGGCAAACGCTTGCAATCGGAATAATTATTCTTTTATCCGCCTTAACGATATACTCTTTATAATAAAATCCGAAAACGCAAAACGCAAACGCAATCAATGCTTCGTTTACATCAAAAATTATATGCTTTTCCGGAAGCAGAAAATAGCCGAGAATCAACAAAACAACGGCAATACTTATAATAGCCCCGTCCTTTTCTTTGAAGATTTTGAAAACAACAAGCATCATCACGTTGCAAAGGAATATAACAGGCAAAAACCACATATAAATCGAGCCTGTGAATATCTTTGAAAGGGATGAAACAATCCAGGCTTTCGGCTCCTGCTTTTCGTATATCAGATAAAAAATTTGAATAATTGTGCACAAATATAAATACGGCAGAATGATTCTCTTAATCCTGTCCGCAATGAAAACAAGCGGCTTTTCGGTTTTATTAACGCTGAAAACAAATCCCGAAGCGGCAAAAAACAGCGGCAGTTTAATAAAGCTTGCATATGCTTTATATGTAGTAACCGTGCTTAATCTAAGATGTCCGAAAATAACCAGCATCATTGCAAACGCTTTAATGGCATCAAGCCAGTCATATCTCGGTTTTGTTATAAGATTTGAAGTTGTTTTTTCCATAATTTACTCTTTTCAAATTTTATGTATACATTATAACAAAGTTTTAGTATAATAACAAGGAAAAGAAGAAACGCTTAATATACCCTTGAAAATGCAAAATATATATGATATAATAATTGTGTTGCGTGCAATTTTATTGCGCAAAATTTGTCTGGCAAAAATAATACTATTAAGGAGCAGAAAAATGAACGAGCAGGACAAAAAAGCATTTTTAGGTTTCCAGCAGGGCGAATTAAATGCAGTTCTTATGTATCAGAAATTCGCAGAAATAACAAAAAATCCAGAGTGGAAAAAGCTTTATCTTGAAGCGGCAAAGGACGAGGGCCGCCACGCAGCAATACTCAGCAGATACACGGGCGAAACTCTTCAGCCTAAAAAGGCTCAGGCAACGCTTCTCGGAATATTCTACAGAATTATGCCCAAAAAGATTGTTCATTTGGGCGTTTCAAAGGGCGAATATTTCGGCGGCGACGGCTATAAGCCCTATATCGGAGAAGAATACCCCGAAATGCAGGGTATGATGGAGGATGAATACAAACACGGCAATATTTTCAAAGCGCTTGCAAAAAACAAAAAGCAATAATTTTCGGAGGTATATATATGACTTTTGCAGTTAGATACTACACAAAAACAGGAAACACAAAAAGACTTGCAGAATCAATTGCAGCAGCTCTCGGCGTTGAGGCGCTGCCAATAAGCGAGCCTGTCAGCGAAAAGGTTGATTATCTCTTCCTCGGCAATTCATATTATGCGTTTAATATTGACGCCGAGGTTAAAGAATTTGTTCGCTCGCTTGATAAAAACCTTGTTGGCAAAATCGTTAATTTCGGCTCTGCGGCAATGCTCAACTCAACCTATAAAAAGGTTAAAGCCGAAGCTGATAAGGTTGGAATTTCTATGGATGAAAAAGAATTCCACTGCAAAGGCGAGTTCAAGGGCTTGCATAAGGGCAGACCAAACGACAGCGATATGAAGGCTGCCGCTGAATTTGCAAAGGGTTATATTATTTAGCAACGGAGAAACAGCAATGTCTAATATTCAAAAAGAAATACAAAACAGAGATAAAACAATAATTAAAACAAGCATACTTGGTATTGTTGCCAATGTTTTTCTTGCCGCTTTCAAGGCGATTATTGGAACTATTTCCCATTCGGTTGCAATAACCATGGATGCGGTAAACAATATTTCCGATGCTGCAAGCTCGGTTATAACAATTGTCGGAACAAAGCTTGCGGGCAAGGAAGCCGATAAAAAACACCCCTTCGGCTATGGAAGAATTGAATATCTCAGCGCAATGATTATCTCCGTGCTTGTTTTATATGCAGG
>CAMYWU010000070.1 GCA_947302895.1 uncultured Clostridia bacterium
ATAGAGTTTGAATCAATGTTATTGTTTGTGCTCAGCTGAAGGCGAATGCCGTCGCCTGTTCCGCCCTTGCCCTTTTTTGCAAGATTGCAGGTTATGCTGTTTCTGGCAATCCTGTTTGCAACAGCTCCGTAAAGCCATATTCCGTAGCCCGTGCAGTTAAGGTTGATTGCGTTGCCCTGAACGGTAACTCCTGCGCATCTGAAATCACCTGCAGGAACAGTTCCTGCTTTTGCAGTAAGCTTTTCACCTGCGAGCTGTATTCCGTATGCAACATTATTATAGTTTGCCGCATAGCCCGTTGAAACATTAATCCTGTTGTTTAAAATCTGGCTGTTTGCACTTGTGTATTTATCGTGCTTGTTGCTTGTTTTGGTTGAAGGATAAAAATTCTTGTGGGCAAGCTCAACTGTTCTGAAAATAATACCGCTGCCGCAGTTATTTATTGTGTTGTTGTTGATTTTTGAATTTCTGTAGTTTGTTGCAATAACAGCAAAACCCGTTATGTTTTCAAACTTGTTGTTTTCAAAAACCATATTATCAAAATATGAGTTAACAAGTCCCGTATGGGTTCCTATACCTCTTTGAAGGTTTCTGAAAGTGCAGTTTTTAACAGTTATTCTTCTGCAGGGAGTTTCATCGTCGTTTGAAGCATATCCGTTAAAATGGTTGTTGATTTGTTGATGCATCCCAGGAGCCTTTAAAGTCCTTAAAGGTGCAGTTGCTTATTGTTACATCGGAGCAGCCGCCCGCTTCAAGCATATGGGCGTTGTATACATTCTGGAAGGTAACTCCCTCAAAGGAAATATTGTTTGCGTGGCCGATTTGAAGAATTGCTTTTTTCAATCCGCCGCCGTCAAGAGTTCCGCCGATGATGTGGATATTAGTAAAAGCATTATATCCCGTTGCAGGCTGAGCATCCAGATCGCCCTTGTAGCCAAAACGCATCATATTGCTTTCGGTGCTAACGTGCTTTATTGTTACATCCTTGAGATAAACATAGGTGTTTGACCATAAAACAAGCTGCTTTGTTGAGGTATATGTTCCTGCCGGAACAGTTATCTCGTAAATAGTTCCGTCGGCGTTATCCCTTGCCTGCCTTGCAAGCGCTGTAAAAGCGGCGCCGATATCATCGCCGTTTTTAACATCAAGAGTCAGCTTTTTAACGCCGTCATCTTCTTCGGGGTCATCCGTTCCCTCAGTACCCTGACCGTCAGTGCCTTGACCATCGGTACCTTGACCGTCAGTGCCTTGACCATCGGTACCTTGACCGTCGGTGCCCTGTCTAACAATTTCCTGTTCGTTGTTAACAGGGGGATTTGTGTCATCATTTCCTAAAGCGATTAACGGCATTGAGGAAATGATTAATGTCAGTGCTGCTAAGATTGCGATAATTTTGCTAAGAGTATTCATAATTTGCTTATCCATTAAGTATTGCGAAGTTTTTCTTGTTGCATTTATAGAGGCTTGTGAAAACCTTATAGTTTCTGTCGTAAACCTCTTTGTATTCTTTTCTTGGATGATATGTAACCTTTGCAGGTATTAACTTTTTAACGTCCTTCATTGTCGGGATAATTCCAAGACCTACTGCGATACATGCAGCAGCGCCGACTGCGCCGATATTCTGGGGTGAGTCAACAACCTCAACATCTCTTTGAAGAATATCCGCAAGTATCTGGCAGGTTGAGGAGCCAAGAGCGCCGCCGCCGCAGAAGCGAACAGCCTTTGAGATTGTTACCTCTTTTTTCTTATCCTGTCTTTCAAGCATCCATCTCATATGGAAGCATATTCCCTCAACAACTGAGCGGATAAGCTCTGTTTTGCCCGTTTCAAGCTTGATGTTGAAAAACATTCCCGCTGCGTTCGGGTCCTCAAAAGGACAGCGGTTGCCGTGAAGCCACGGAGTGAAAACAACTCCGCCTGCGCCGGGCTCCGAGCGTTCGATAACCTGTTCAAGATAATCATAGAGATTAACTGCAATATGCTCATAATCGTTAACCTCAGAGGGATGTGTTTTAAGATAAACGCCGATTTCATCAAGAGCAAGATGGTCCTTAACCCAGCTTACGCATTTGTTTGAGGTTTCAAGCTCGCCGAAATAGTTGTATGCTTCGGGGTCTGCGCCAACGATTGCTGCCATCATAGCGCCTGTGTCAACAACCTGCTTTTCAACAACTGTTCCAACCCAGCCCGAGGTTCCTGAATAAACATGGGTGTCGCCGATTTCGGTAGCGCCTGCGCCAACGCCGATGAGCGAAGCATCGCCGCCTCCGCCGAAAACAGCTGTTCCGGGTGCAAGACCGAGCTCCTTGGCAGCCTTTTCGGTAACCTCGCCAACCTTATCGGTGCAAGCCTTGATTTCGGGAAGATGCTCAATATTGATATTAAACATATTGCAAAGCGGTTTGCACCAGCCCTCGTGGCCTTTTCTTGTATCATATATAAGGGTTGCAAAGGCGGAATCGGTTGTCATAACAAATTCGCCGCTTGCACGAAGGATGAGATATTCTTTAACATCGAGCCATTTATAAATTCTTTTGAAGTTTTCGGGCTCGTTTGCCTCAACCCATTTATATTTCCATACGGGGTCCTTAACCGAAAGTGGAGCGGCGCCCGTATATTTAAGGCATTTAAGAAGCTTGAAAACGTCTGCGCCTGCAACCTGTAAGCCGTGGGCAATTCCTGCTTTGAGCTCCTCTGTTGCACGCTGGTCCATATATGTCATCGGGCGGCGAATGCAGTTGCCTTCCTTATCAACAAGAACAAGACCCTGCATTGCCGAGCAGAAGCTTATGCCTTCAATCTGCTCTTTCTTGATTTCGGGAGCCTTTCGGAAAACCTCATCGGTTGTAACGCACATAGCCTTCCACCATTCATCGGCATCCTGTTCAGCTCCGCCCTTAACGCCTGTTTCTTCTTCAACGTAAAGGGAATAGCCCGCTGTTGCCGATGCGATGATTTTGATTTCCTCATCAATTTCGATAAGGCAGGTTTTAATTCCCGTTGTTCCCGTATCGTAGGTTATAACATATTTACTCATTCAACATCCCTCCGAATAAATCTGGATAAAAATACTAAACAAAAACATAAGTATATATAACATTTTATCATCATAGTCTTAATTTTGCAACATTATTACCCAATTTTTATAACTTATTAATTGACAAATTGTTAAAAAGTGATATACTTGAAGTTGTAATATAGTGAAAGACTGCGCTCTCTGATTTGAAGAGCGTAAAACTCACGGAAATACAATACATATTTTTCAAGGAGGTATGAAAATGGATACAAGATTTGCTATTTCGCAGTATCCTGATGCAGCAACCATCACAGCTCAGCTTGATGCGCTCATCAAAAAACCTATTTATTCAATTAACAGAGCTGCTCTTAAGGAGTATGTTGAGGAGTATTTCGATAAGAAATGCGCTAAATCAAAGGAAATGATTACCGAGGCTAAGAATGTTATCCCCGGTGGTGTTCAGCATAACCTTGCTTTCAACTATCCCTTCCCGATTGTTATGACAAAGGCTAAGGGCAACAAACTCTATGATATCGACGGAAATGAGTATTTTGATTTCCTTCAGGCAGGCGGTCCTACCATTATCGGTTCAAACGATGACGTTGTTAAAGAAAAGGTTAAGGAGCTTCTTGATGATTGCGGACCTTCAACAGGTCTTTTCCATCCTTATGAATATAAGCTCGCAAAGAAAATCAGCGAGTGTGTTCCTTCCGTAGAAATGTTCCGTATGCTTGGCTCAGGAACAGAGGCTTGTATGTGCGCTGTTCGTGTTGCCCGTCTTGCAACAGGCCATAAAAACATCATTAAGATGGGCGGAGCTTACCATGGCTGGTCTGATCAGCTTGCTTGGGGTATGCGTGTTCCCGGAACTCTCAACCTCCAGTCCCACGGTGTTCCGATGTTTGTATTCAAGCATACTCAGGAATTCTTCCCCAACGACCTTAAGTCTCTTGAAATGAAGCTTAAGATAAACAAATTCCGCGGCGGTACTGCTGCTGTATTCATTGAGCCAATCGGTCCTGAATCAGCAACACGTCCTGTTGATAAAGATTTCCCGAAGGGCGTTCAGGCTCTTTGCCGTAAGTATGGCGCTCTCCTTGTTTGCGACGAGGTTGTAACCGGTTTCAGAATCGGCTTATCAGGCGCTCAGGGCTATTTCGGCATTGATCCCGATATCACAATCTTCGGTAAGATTATCGCTGGCGGATATCCCGGCGCAGGCGGTATCGGCGGCCACAGAGAAGTTATGAAGTATCTTGGCGCAGGTCTTGATAAGGCTGAGGGCAAGAAGATTCATAAGGCAATGTGCGGCGGTACTATGGCTGCAACTCCGATTTCTTGCGTTGCAGGTTATACTGTTATCTGCGAAATCGAAAAGAGAAATGCCTGCCAGGTTGCAGGACAGATGGCAGACAGACTTGTTAAGGGTATTAACGAGAGCATTAAGAAGTATGACCTTCCCTTTGTTTGCTACAACATCGGTTCGGTTTGCCACCTTCACACTGTTGCAACAATGCATTTCAGAATTAACTGGAGAAAGCCCTGGACAATTCCTTCAGTACTCGACCAGACAGGCGTTCGCCAGACTGAAATGCAGTATATGGGCGCAGCTTATATGGCAGAAGGTCTTGTTACTCTTGCAGGTTCAAGACTCTACACTTCAAGCGCTTATACCGAAGAGGATATCGATGAATGCATCGCTCGCTTCGATAAGGTTCTTGCTAAGTGCGAGAAGATTGATTAATAATTCGTTTTAAGGGAGCGATAAATCTCGCTCCCTTAAATTACAATACTTTGAAAAGGAGATTATTCTATGGCTTATGATATTCAGGAAGCTAAGGAATTAGTCGTTAAGGCAGGTAAGGAGCTCATTGAAAAGGGTCTCATTGCAAGAACATGGGGAAATGTTTCGGCAAGAATTTCCGATACCCAGTTTGTTATCACTCCTTCCGGAAGAGCTTATGAGGATTTAACACCCGAGGAAATCGTTGTTGTTAATATCGACGATTGCTCTTATGAGGGCGAGATTAAGCCGTCTTCCGAAAAGGGCGTTCACGCTGCGGCTTATCGCCATCATCCAACAGTTGATTTTGTTATTCATACCCATCAGAAGGCAGCAACAATTGTTTCCATAACAGGTATGACCATAACAAATGTTTATGATGAGTTCAGAGATGTTCTTGGCGATACCGTTCCCTGTGCTGCATACGCTATGTCAACAACAGATTCTCTTCGCAAGAAGCATGAAATGTGTATTAAGACAAATCCTCGCTCACGTGCAATTATGATGATGCACCACGGAACAATCTGTATGGGCGATAGCTATGAGCATGCATTTGCGCTTGCAGAAAGCCTTGAAAAATGCTGCGAGAAGGTTATCAAGGATAACTATCTTCGTCATTCCTGGGCTAAGACCTATAGCGATGATGATAAAAGAGCATACTTCCTCAAGAAGAACGGCGCTGAATTTATGCCCGAAACAATCTGCGATTTAGGCTCATCAATCAGAAACGGCAAAACCTTCACCTTAACTGTTGGCGGCGAAACTGTTGATGTTGATGTTGAAACAGGCGTTGGTATCAACGGAATTGCTCCGAAGGTTGAAAAGATTCACAGAGCAATCTATAACACCGAGGATTGCACAATTATCAAGCATCTTAAATCTGCCGACATTGTTGCAGTTTCCTGCACGGGCGATGATATGATTCCTATGATTGACGATTTTGCTCAGATTGTTGGCATTGACGTTAAGAATTGCCCATGGATTGAGGGCGATACCGATGAATGCGCAAAGGAAATCGGCAAGGCTATCGATAACAGAAACGCTGTTCTTATTCAGGGCAACGGCGCTCTTGTAACAGGCAACACCGAAGGCGATATGGAAGCACTTGATATCATTATGAACAAGGGCTGCCAGGCAGTTATCGACGTTGATATCTTCAACCGTGCTCATTATGTTCCGAAGCTCGAATGCTTCCTTATGAGAACAGTTTATCTTGCAAAATACAGCAAAAAGATAGACGAGAAATAATTAAAAAACAAGCGTCGGAATTTCCGGCGCTTATTTTTTTGAATTTCTTGCAACACTTTTGGGAATATTTTATACTTAACATATGAAAGCTTTCAAATCGGTGGTGATATCGTGGAAGAGAAAAGTTTAATCCTTAAGGCTAAGGCGGGGGATAAAGAGGCGTTTTGTGCGCTCTATGGCTTGTATAAAAACAGGCTTTATCGCTATGCTTTTTACAGACTTCAAAATGAGGAGGATGCAAAGGATGCGGTTTCGGACTGTGTTTTATCGGCATTCACTCAGATTGGTCAGCTAAAAAAGACGGAGGCTTTTCCTGCGTGGCTGTTTCGCATTCTCTATTGCTGCTGCGCATCGATAATCAAGGCACAGGCAAGACAGAGAAGCAGCGAAAGCTTCGACGATTTAGAAAACACCCTTTCTTCCGATTTCCAAAGCGAAATTGAAAAAACCGAGCTGCAGCAGGCGCTTTTGGTGCTTGATGAAAACGAAAGAGATATTGTTCTGCTTTCGGTTATAGGCGGTTTCAACAGCAGGGAAATCGGCAAAATGACGGATATGACCGCAGGGGCGGTTCGCTCCAAGCTATCACGAAGCCTGAAGAAAATGAGGGCATTTCTGGAGGGTGAGCAAAATGAAAAATAACGATTTTGATTTTATAAAAGATAAAATGGAAAACGAGGGCGTATCTGCTCCCGAAGAATTAAGCGAGGAAAGTATCAGAGCAAGGCTTGAAAAGGGAACAAGTGCAGATAATATTATTAAGTTTAAACCTAATAATAAGCGCTTTTTCAAAGGCGCTGTAAGCATTGCGGCGGCAATTGCGCTTGTTGTTGTTTCGCTTTCGGTTGTTAACCATTATAACAATAAGGTAACAGATAACAACGAAACACCGCAGACTGTTCAGAGCGGCGATGAGATTGTTTATTTCACAAGCTATGATGAAATTGATGAGCTGATGAAGGAAAGACTTGAGGAAGAAAACAAGTTTTACTACGGCAAGTATCTGCCCAACTTCGCTAAATCGGGCGATATGGCTATTAACGAGGAGTCGGCAGGCGACGGCGCTTCAAAAACCTCATCGGCACCAACACATTCCGAAACCTATAAGCAGGTTGACGCAGTTGATGAGGCGGATATCGTTAAAACCGACGGAAGGTATATCTATGTTATAAGGGGCGATGAATCCTCCGAGGTTTTAATCTTTTCGGCTGATAAGGGTAAAACCGAGAAGGTTTCAACAATAAAGCTCAAAGAGAACAGCTGGGGCAAGGAAATATTTATCAGCGGGGATACTCTTGTTGTTATCTCAACTCTTGACGGCTATAACAAAAAGGGCAACTTTTCATCATCAACCCTTGTTTGCACCTATGATATAAGCAATAAAGAAAAGCCAAATAAGGAATATGAATATACCCAGAGCGGATACTATACCTCATCAAGAATGCTCGGCGGCTGCGTTTATATTGTTTCAGACCATTCCTCTTTCTATTACTATAAG
>CAMYWU010000071.1 GCA_947302895.1 uncultured Clostridia bacterium
AAAACTATCGGATTCATTACTCCGCTGTTGATAATCGCCTGAACAATTCTTCCCGGCATAGCTCCGATATATGTTCTTCTGTGTCCTCTGATTTCAGCCTCATCGTGAACACCGCCGAGAGCTATACGAACATATTTCCTGTTCATTGATTTTGCAAGCGATTTAACAATGCTTGTTTTACCAACTCCCGGAGGACCGTATAAACAGATAATCTGACCTGAAAACTCGGGAGTGCGTTTCAATACGGCAAGTGCTTCAATTATTCTGTCCTTAACCTTATCAAGTCCGTAGTGGTCCTTATCAAGAACCTTTCTTGATTTATTAAGATTAATGCTGTCCTTTGTATATTTGCCAAAGGGTATTTCAAGGCATTTATCAAGATATGTTCTGACAACAGTTCCCTCGTGGGAGCCGGTAGGCATTTTCATCAGCTTATCAGCTTCCTTAAGAAGCTTTGCCTTAACTTCATCATCAACCTTTAAAGCGTTGATTTTCTCTTTGTATTCATCAGCTTCTTCAACAGGGTTTTCGTTTTCTCCGAGCTCATCGGAAATAACCTTCATCTCTTCCCTGAGGAAATACTCACGCTGATTTTTATCTATTTCCTTCTGAACCTTACGCTGAATTTCGCTTTCAAGTCTTAAGGTTATATTTTCATTCTTTATCAAGCCAAGCAGTTTTCTGATGCGCTGCTTGGGATTAAGCTCCTCTAACAGGGCTTGCTTTTCGGTGTAATCAAGGAATGTGTTTGCAGTAATATAATCGGTTAATTCATTTATATCGCTGATTGATATAACCTTTGCTTTAACCTCATTTGATATTTTAGCAAAGGAAGCAGCATATTCCTCGAATTCGTGTTTTAAAGCCTTTGCATAGGCGTTATCCTTTGAATCATAGGTGTATTCGGTGGCAGAGCTGAAATTTACCATCGCCAAAAGATAGGGCTTGTTTTTAAGCATTGAAACAAGCTCTCCCCTTTTAATCCCTTCAACCATAACACGAAGATTATTGGAATTAGGAATTCTGAGCATCTGCTTTATGTTGCAGACAACGCCGATATTATAAATATCATCAATCTTCGGGTCGTCAACAGAAGCATCCTTCTGAGCAACAAGAAAAACACGCTGGTCATTTTCCATAGCAGCCTGCAGCGCTTCAATGCTCTTTTTTCTTCCGACATCAAAATGAAGGCTCATACCCGGAAAAACAACAATTCCTCTTAAAGCCACAACTGGCAAAGCCCCGTAGCTTGAAGAATTGTTATTAACTTCGCTTGAAAAATCAAAATCGTTCATAGCAAAAATCCTAACTTAATAATTAGCAATATTATATTATATTAATTTAGAAAATTCAACAAAAATTTTATATAAAATAACCGGTGAATAAATCACCGGTTAAAATTATGCATTTTTAAGTTTTTCTGAGCTGAGGTCAACGGGCTTACGCTTTGGATTTGTTCTTATCAAAGGCTTTGTTGAATTTTTAACCGAATCCTCCGTTACAACAATTTTTTCAATTGTACAATCAGAAGGAACTGTATACATAAGCTCGCCTAAAACCTTTTCAAAAACAGAACGAAGTCCTCTTGCGCCTGTTTTTCTTTCAAGCGTTATATCAGCCATTGCTTCAAGCGCTTCCTTCTGAAATTCAAGAGTTACATCATCCATCTCAAAGAGCTTGGTATACTGCTTAACAATTGAATTTTTCGGCTCAGTCATTATCTTAACAAGGTCTTCCTTATCAAGATTCTGAAGAACTGAAATAACAGGAATTCTTCCTATAAGCTCAGGGATTAAACCGTATTTAACAAGATCGTGCTGAACAACATTGTTTAATATCTCGTCGTGCTCTTCCTTATTCTGATTGAGCTCCGAGCCAAAGCCGAGCGAATTTCTGCCGATTCTTCTTTCAATAATCTTTTCAAGTCCGTCAAAAGCGCCGCCGCAGATAAAGAGAATATTAGTTGTATCTATCTGGATAAACTCCTGCTGAGGATGCTTTCTTCCGCCTCCCGGAGGAACATTTGAAACTGTTCCTTCAAGAATTTTCAAAAGCGCCTGCTGAACTCCCTCGCCGCTTACATCACGTGTTATAGAACGGTTTTCGCTTCTTCTTGAAATCTTATCAATTTCATCAACATAGATAATTCCGCGCTCCGCTCTCTCGATATCGAAATCAGCAGCTTGAATGAGCTTCAAGAGAATGTTTTCAACATCCTCTCCAACATATCCTGCCTCAGTAAGAGTTGTTGCATCGGCAATTGCAAAAGGAACGTTGAGTATTTTAGCAAGAGTCTGAGCAAGCATTGTTTTACCAACGCCTGTCGGTCCGAGCAGAAGGATGTTGCTCTTCTGAAGCTCAACATCGCCGTCGTTGCCATAATATATTCTCTTATAATGGTTGTAAACAGCAACTGCAAGGTCCTTTTTTGCCTGTTCCTGACCGATTACATATTCATCAAGCTGCTCCTTGATTTCCATTGGCTTCGGTAAAACAATATCGCCTTCATCAACGCTCTTAGTTTTATCGGCATGGGAATCAATGATATCATTGCAAAGCGCAATGCATTCATCGCAGATATAAACATTTCGTGGACCTTCTATAAGTCTGCTAACCATTCCCTCACTTTTTCCGCAGAAGGAACATTTTGCAGCCTGATAGAAATTATTATCGTCGTTTGACATTAAAAATGCTCCTATCTCTTAGCAATAACCTTGTCAACAAGTCCGTATTCAAGGGCTTCCTCGGCAGACATCCAGTTATCTCTGTCGGTATCCTTAACAAGTGTTTCATAATCCTTGCCGGTGTTTTCAGCAAGAATTCTGTTTAACTTCTCTTTTGTTTTAATGAGATTCTTTGCTGCGATTTCAACATCGGTTGCCTGACCTGTTATTCCGTTTCCGCCAACAAGGGGCTGGTGAATAAGAATTTCGCTGTTGGGAAGAGCGATTCTCTTGCCCTTTGTTCCGCTTGAAAGGAGGAATGCTCCCATACTTGCAGCCATACCAACACAGATGGTTGAAACATCGCATTTTATATAGTTCATTGTGTCATAGATAGCAAGACCTGCGGTAACTGAGCCGCCGGGTGAATTGATATAAAGGGAAATATCCTTTTCGCTGTCCTGACTTTCAAGGAATAAAAGCTGAGCAACAACAAGGGATGCAGTATTATCATCAACCTGGTCGGAAAGAACAATAATTCTGTCCGAAAGAAGTCTTGAAAAAATATCAACACTGCGCTCGCCTGCGCCTGACTGTTCAACTACATAGGGCACTAAAGATGCCATATAATCACTTACCTTTCAATTAAAGCGTTACTTACGCCTTTTTTGCTGATTCAACAATTAAATCAACAGCTTTTCTTGTTTTGATATCGCTTGCAAGCTGGTCAGCAGGAACAGCAGCCTTAATCTGGTCTGCTTCCATACCGTACTGCTCTGCGAGCTTGTCAACCTCTGCATTAATTTCATCATCAGTTGCTTCAATATTCTCTGCTTCAACAATTGCTTCAAGTGCAAGAGCAACCTTAACCTGCTTCTTAGCACCCTCTTCAAACTGAGCCTTAAACTCATCCATTGTCTGTCCGAGATACTGAAGGTATGTATTTATATCAAGACCCTGCATCTGAAGTCTGTATGCATAATCCTGAACCATCTCGTCAACCTTCTGGTCAAACATACAATCAGGAATTTCAGCCTCGATATTTTCGATAACAAGCTCAAGAAGCTTATTTTCAAAATCTGTCTTAGCTTCCTTTTCCTTCTTTTCGATAATTGATTTCTTGATGTCTTCCTTAAGCTCATCAAGAGTATCAAATTCGGAAACATCCTTTGCAAAATCATCATCAAGCTCTGGAAGCTCCTTATGCTTGATTTCGTGAATCTTACATTTGAAAACAGCGTCCTTGCCTGCAAGGTCAGCCTGATATTCATCGGGGAAGGTTACGTTAACATCAAATTCGTCATCAACATTATGACCTGCAACCTGCTCCTCAAATCCGGGAATAAATGAACCTGAACCAAGCTCAAGAGGATAATTCTCGCCCTTGCCGCCGTCAAAAGCAACGCCGTCAACAAAGCCTTCAAAATCAAGCTCAACGCTGTCGCCCATTTCAGCAGCTCTGTCTTCAACTGTAACAAGACGGCTGTTTCTGTCCTGAAGAGTTTTGAGTTCATTTTCAACTTCTTCATCATTAACCTCAAAGCTGTTCATCTCAGCTTCAAGACCCTTGTATTCGCCAAGCTTAACCTCGGGATAAGTTGTTACCTTGAACTTCATCTCAACGCCTTCGGTTTTGCTCATAATGGAAACATCAAGATCAAACGGCTGGTCAACAATTCTGAGACCTGCTTCGTCGATAGCGCCCTGAACTGCTTCGGGATAAACGATTTCAAGAGCTTCCTCATAGAAAGCGCCCTCACCGTACATCTTTTCAACCATACCCTGAGTTGCCTTTCCTTTTCTGAAGCCGGGAATCTGAATTGTTTTTCTCTGCTTCATAAATGCAGTTTTGCAAGCTTCGGTAAAGGTTTGTGAATCAACAGTTACTTCAACTTCATAAGTATTTGTATCAACTTTATTTGATGATTTAAGTGCCATAACAATGACCTCCTTAATTTGTTTTATGTTTTCGAATTGGAATTATATCATAAATAATATAAAAAAACAACCAATATTTAAAAATATTATTTTTTAATAAGCTTTGGAGAAAATTTTAGCTTATCACAGGAAATAAGCTCAAAATCGATTCCCTCAATATTCTCATTCAAGGCGTATTTTGCAGCATCACCGTGAAGATGCCCATAATAGCATTTTTTTATTCCGTTTTTTACTAAAACATCAAGAATTTCTTCGCATTTTGACGCCGTTGTTATCGGAGGATAATGAAGAAAAACAATCTTTTCTTCACAAGCTGCGCTTTCAATTGAACGAACAAGCCTCATAACCTCTCGGTTTAAGACCTTTTCATCGTGTTCCTCCTCAGAATCAAAGAGCCATCCCCTGCTTCCGCAAATTGAAACACCGTTAATTTCATAGGAATTGTTAAACAAAAAGCTTATTGTATCAAAGCCGTTTTCTTCAAGAAACTGGTTCATCTTAGAAAGAGTATTCCACCAGTAATCGTGATTACCCTTCAGAATTATTTTTTTACCGTTCAGTTTATTTATAAACTCAAAATCCGCCTTCAGCTCCTCAAAATTCATTGCCCAGCTTATATCGCCTGCAAGAACAACAGTATCCTTCTCTTCAACAAGCTTGTTCCAGTTTTTCTCTATTCTGTTTACATAATCATTCCAGCCCTCAAAGGTATCCATCGGCTTATTTGTTCCGAAGGACAGATGAGTGTCTGCAATAGCATAAATGGACATAGCTTTCTCCTTGAATAAACTGTTTTTGAAGGTTAATACTAAGAATGAAGGGAGTGAACAAAATGGATAAGGAAATCAGAGGAATTACCTGCGACGCAAAAAACTGCGTTTATCACGATAAGTCAGATAACTGCACAGCAGGTCATATCAACGTTGGATGTCATTCTGCAAAGGATGCAAGCGAAACAAAGTGTGAAACCTTTGAATGCTGCGAGGAGTGCAAATAATTTTCGGGAGGATTAAGCTATATATTCAAAAGATTGAAAACCATCTCGCTCATATTTTCCTTTGAGCAGATATTTTCAAAGCGAATCTTCTTATCTTTAAGCGCTTTGAGAGGATCAGGAACAGGAGCGCCTGTTTTTTCATTAAGCTCATCAACAGTTTTAAATTCATCGGAAATATCGCTGTTTTCCTCTGAAATTGCGCTTAAAACGCTCTTTGAAAACTTATATGGCGAAGCGGTTGAATCAATAACGCTGACAATATCGTCGCCGCTATTACTTACATAGTCCTCATATACCTTAACCGCAACAGCCGTATGGGTATCGCAAAGATATCCGAAGCTCTCAAACTGCTCTTTGATTGTTTGTTTAACGCTGTTTTCATCAGCAAAACCGGCAGCGAATAACTCTTTAATCTTCGAGAGCATTTCTTCACCGATTTCATACTTGCCTTCATCAGAAAGCGAGCTCATAAGGCTCTTAATCATATCAGCGTTTTCACCGCTTACATGGTAAAGAAGTCGCTCAAGATTTGATGAAATAAGAATATCCATTGAAGGCGAGGTTGTTGTATAAAAATCTCTGTTTTTATCATACTTTCCGCTGTTGATAAAGTCAGTTAAAACATTGTTTGAATTAGAAGCGCAAACAAGCTTTTTAATCGGAAGTCCCATTCTCTTTGCATAATATGCAGCAAGAATATTGCCGAAATTACCAGTTGGAACAACAACATTGATTTCATCGCCGAGATTTATTCTTTTCTGCTCAATTAAATCACAGTAAGCAGAAAAATAATAAACAATCTGAGGAACGAGTCTGCCCCAATTAATAGAGTTTGCAGAAGAGAACATCATATTCTTTTGAGCAAGCTCATTTTTAATATCATTGTTTGTAAATATGGATTTTACTGCGCTCTGAGCATCATCAAAATTGCCCTCAATTGCGCAGACAGCAACGTTTTCGCCCTCCTGTGTTACCATCTGAAGCTTCTGCATTGGCGAAACTCCGAGTGCGGGATAGAAAACAAGGATTTTTGTATTATCAACATCTTTGAAACCTTCAAGCGCAGCCTTGCCTGTATCGCCCGAGGTTGCAACAAGAATAACTATTGTTTTTCCGTCAGCAGTTTTTTTAGCCGAAACAGTCATAAGATAAGGAAGAAGCTGAAGAGCCATATCCTTAAATGCGCAGGTAGGACCGTGCCACAATTCAAGAATATTTTCGTTTTTATTAACATTAACTGTCGGAGCGATTTTATCACTTGAAAATTTTTCTGCTGCATATGCGCCGCAAACGCAGTAATCAAGCTCCTCTTCGCTGAAATCAGTTAAAAACTCTCTTAAAACGGTTTTTGCTCTGTTGATATAATTCATTTCAACCATTGAATTGATTTTATCAAGAGAAAAATCGGGAAGTGAGCAAGGTACAAAAAGACCGCCCTCCTCGCTGATTCCCTGAGCAATAGCCTGAGAAGCGCTGACTTTAATAGAGTTATTTCTTGTGGATGTATATAACATAAGCCTGTCTCCTAAAATTATTATGATATATATTATACTAATTGAAATGCATTTTCAAGATGTTTGATTGATTTTATTTCATAGTCGCTGCAAATAACCTCAATAACATCAAATCTCGGCTGAAGCCTTGTTGGATGGGCTGATAAATAATAGTTAGCAGTTGCAGCCATTTTTTGCTGCTTAAATTCATCAACATATTCCCTTGGCTTAACGTATGAATCGCTCTCCCTCATTTTAACCTCAACAAAAATGATATACTTCTTATCCTTTGCAATTATATCAATTTCCCCGAAAC
>CAMYWU010000072.1 GCA_947302895.1 uncultured Clostridia bacterium
GCAAAGAGGTTTTAAAAACAATTCTTAAGCTCAACCGTGAAGAGGGAATAACCATTCTGCTTATAACCCACTATATGGATGAGGCTGTTCAGGCGGACAGGGTTATTGTTCTTGAAAAGGGCGAGATTAAGCTCGACGGCGGTGCAAGAGAGGTTTTCAGCAATCTTGATATTATAAACTCGCTTCATATTGATGCGCCCCAGTCAACAAAGCTTATTGATAAACTTGATATTAAAACAGATAAAACCGTGCTGAATGCAGATGAATGCGCAGCGCTTTTATACGATAAACTGAAAGATTAACTATGGCAATTTTAGAGTGTGAAAAAATTTCATATCTTTATTCTGTCGGCACTCCGTTTGAGACTGCCGCTGTTAAAGACATATCTTTTTCATGCGAAAAGGGCGAAATTATCGGAGTTATCGGACATACGGGCTCGGGTAAGTCAACCCTGATTCAGCACTTAAACGGTTTGATTCAGCCAAATAGCGGCAGGGTTATTTTCAAAGATAAGGATATATGGAGCAAGGAGAATAAAAAGAACATAAGGCAGGTTCGTTTTGCTGTCGGTCTTTGCTTCCAGTATCCCGAATACCAGATATTTGAGGAAACCGTTTTCAGAGAGATTGCATACGGTCCAAGGCAGATGGGGCTTGATGATGAAGAGGTTAAACGCCGTGTATATGAGAGTATGGATTATGTCGGAATCAACCGTGAACTCAAAAGCAAATCTCCCTTTGATTTATCAGGCGGTCAGAAAAGGAGAGTTGCAATTGCTTCAATAATTGCAATGAAGCCTGAAATACTTATTCTTGATGAGCCCTGCGCAGGGCTTGACCCAAGGGGAAGGGATATAATTCTCGACCTCATAACCTCCTATCAGAAAAAGGAGGGTAACACGGTTATCTTTGTTTCCCATTCAATGGAGGATATAGCTAAGATAGCGGACCGTGTTTTGGTAATGAACAAAGGAAAAATTGAATACTATGAATCCGTTTCGGGCGTTTTTTCTCATTCCGAATCCCTCAGAAAAATGGGCTTGAATGTTCCCGAAATAACGGAGGTATTTATTAAGCTCAGGGAAATGGGGATAAACTGCAAAACGGATATCTTCACTGTTGAGCAGGCGCAGCAGGAATATCAGCGCCTTCTTGAAGCAAAGGGGGCGGACTTATGTTAAACGATATAACCATAGGCCAGTATTTCCCCGGGAATTCGCTTCTTCATAAGCTTGATGCAAGAATGAAGATTGTTCTTATTCTGCTTCTGATGATTTCAATTTTCATCTGCAAGAATTATGTTGCTCTTGCGATTGCCTTAGCGGTAACAATTCTTCTTGTTTCAATTTCAAAAATAAAACCCTCGGTTATCCTTAAGGGCTTAAAACCGATATTCATTATTCTGATATTCACAACATTTTTAAACCTGTTTTATTCAACGGGCGAGCCCCTTGTTGAATTCTGGATATTCAAGATAACCGAAAGGGGAATTAATAATGCGCTGTTTATGGGAATGAGGATTATTCTTCTTGTTGTTATCGGCTTAATGCTGACCTACACAACAACGCCAAACTCCCTGACAGATGCGCTTGAAGCCCTTATGAAGCCTGCAAAGCTTCTTGGTGCGGATACTCATTCGCTTGCAATGATAATGACCATTGCACTTCGTTTCATTCCCATTCTTATTGAAGAGGTTGATAAGATTATGGCGGCTCAGAAATCAAGGGGCGCCGATATGGAAAGCGGCGGCCTTATCAAGAGGGCAAAGGCTGTTGTTCCTATTTTAATTCCGCTTTTTGTTTCCTCCTTCAGACGTGCAAACGAGCTTGCAGATGCAATGGAATGCAGATGCTACAGAGGCGGCGAGGGAAGAACAAAAATGAAGGTTATGCGCCTTCAGGCAAGGGATTATTTTTCACTGATATTTGTTATTCTGTATTTTGCAGGAATCATACTTACAAGGGTGTTTTTTAAGAGCGTTATATGAGAAGATTATTTCTGACAATTCAATACGACGGCTCCGCCTACCACGGCTGGCAGGTTCAGACGAATGCGCTTAGCGTTCAGGAGGCTTTTCAAAACGCAGTTGAAAAGGTTTTTGAAAAGAGGCTTGATGTTAAGGGCTGTTCAAGAACTGACAGCCTTGTTCACGCAAATATGTATTGCCTGAGCATTGATACCGAAGTGAATATTGACCCTGAAAATGTTATTCTTGCTTTGAATACATATCTTCCAAAGGATATTGCGGTAATAGATTGCAAAGAGGCTGACTTTGATTTTCACCCAAGGTATTCCTGCAAATCAAAGGAATATGTTTATAAGATTTATAACGGAAAAATAAGAAATCCCTTCCTTGAAAAATATGCGCTCCACTATCGCTATGAGCTTGATGAAAAATATCTTGATAAGGAAGCGCAGTCATTTATCGGAACTCATGATTTTTGCGGCTTCTGCTCGATTAAAAGCGATGTTGAGGATACTGTAAGAACTGTTAAAAGCATATCGGTTAAACGAGAGGGCGATATGGTTTTGATAACGGTTGAGGCTGATGGATTTTTGTATAATATGGTTCGCATTATGGTTGGCACTTTATTGTTTATCAATGAGGGGAAAATCAAAGAGGGCGAGCTTAAAGAAATAATTGAAAGTAAAGACAGAAGGCGTGCAGGAAAAACTGCACAGCCCCAGGGACTTTATCTTAATAAAGTAAACTACTAATGAAAGGCTAAAACTATGCCATCTCAGAAAAGAGAAAACGAAAGAAGAGAAAAACAGCTCAAAAACGAGCGAAAAACAAAAACAGTTATCTGGATTGTTTTGATACTCATAGTTTTTGTGCTGATAATAATGAGAATATTCGAGATTGATTTCAAGGCGGTTAAGGACCGTTTTGTTGATGAAAACGGAAAGCTAACCTTTTCAATGACAACAAACGAGGATGCATATCCCTTTGATTTGTCCTCCTCCGTCGGAGTTGATGTTCAGCCGATAGGGGATAAGCTCAGTATTATGAACGATACGAGCCTTACGGTTATCAATCCGAGCGATGCAAAGGTTATCTATTCGTATAACCACGGCTATGCAAACCCCATTGTCAGCTATGCAGGAAACTATTTCTGCCTTATAGACCAGGGCGCAACAAGGCTTCGTCTTGACAGAGCGAATAAAAACGTTTATGAAACAAAAACGGATAAACCTATTATCTGCGCAGACGTTGCCAAAAACGGAAATGTTGTTTATATAACAAGAACCGACGGAACAAAAGCCGAAATCAACGTTATTAATTCAACGCTTAAAAAGCTGATGAAGGTTGATATCAACAGCGGATATATTGTCTCCGTTGCAATAGACGCTTCGGGAAAGAAGATTGCCTATGCAACGGTTGATTCAAAAAACGCTGTTTTAGTAACAACCGTTCATACAATTAATCTTGGCGATAAGGAGCCGAGAGCTTCCTTTGATTTCAAGGACAGCACTCTTATGGACTTGAAATATTCAAATCCGAGCGAGCTGTACTATATTGCAACAAACGGCGTTTCGGTTATCAGAAATCAGAAGAAGGTTCACGAAACCTTCAAAACAGGCGAGGTTGATACTGTTTGCTTCAACTATACAACGGATAACGAGCTTGTTTATGTTTATTCAACGTATTCATCGGCAAACGAAAACAAGCTTGTTTATATCAATTCTTCTGGCAAGGTTAAAACCGAAATTGATCTAAAGCACAGGCCGAAATATATCAGCGCAACAAATGATATCTGCGTTTTGTATCACGATAAGGTTGTTATATATTCGCTTACCAAAGGCGAGGTTAAGCAAACCTATAAATGCGATGATTCGGTTTCAAGCGCAAACAAAATTTCAACAAAAATATTTATCAATCGGAATAAGCTTATTGATGTTCTCAACTGAGGTGGAAAATGATAATTTTTAACTACACGGTGAACTATATTGATATTATCCTTGTTGCCATATTGCTGCTCTTTGTAATATGCGGATATTTAAGGGGACTTTTTATCAATATTGTTAATTTCATACGCTGGGCGCTCGGAATGTTTTTGTGCTTCTTTCTCAGCGAAAAGCTCAGCGAGGCGGTTTATAACAGCTTTGTTAAACCGAGAGCAATTGCATATATCAACGAAAACATTGTAACAAGCACAAATCTTGATGAGGTTTTCAAAAATATTCAGGAATTCTCAAACAAGATTCCCGAAGCCTTCAAAGGCTCAATTGATTTTTCAAAGTTTTCGGTTTCGGGTGATGATCTGGCAAAATCAATCCTTGAAAACTATTTTGAAGGCTTGCTTATGCTTCTTACCAAAGCGGCAATATTCATAGCTGTTTTCGCAGTTTTCTTCCTTATAACAGGGCTGATTGTTCTTGTAATTAAAAGGAGAAACAAAAAGCGTGATAAAAAATCGCTCATTAAGAAAACGGATAGATTTCTGGGCGGCATTCTCGGCTTGCTCAAGGGCGCAATTGCAGTTTTTGCAGTATCGGCAGTGCTGATGCTTATCATAAATCTTTATGACGACGAGGCGCAAATGAGCGCATTTATAAAACAGGCAAACGCAAGTCAGCTCTTAAAGCTGATTGATGAAATAAATCCCTTTAATGCAATAACAGGAGGCTTAATGTGATGGATAAGGATAAGAATGTTTTAAAGGATAATGTTAAAGACCTTTTCGAGGGCTGGAACACAATTCCGAACTGGCTTTGCTTTTTGAGAATTGCGCTCATTCCCGTTTTCTCGGTTATGTTTATCAAAGGTCAGTATGTTGCAGCGTTTATAACAATGATTATTGCTGCTTTAACCGATTTATTTGACGGCAAAATTGCAAGAAAATACAATATGGTTTCTAATCTCGGCAAAATTCTCGACCCGATTGCCGATAAGCTTTCCCAGATGGCAATTGTTATAATTTTAATTGTTAAGTTCTGGGACGGAATGCTAAGATACATACTTTTCCTCTTCATCGTTAAAGAGCTTCTTATGCTTGCAGGCGGTGCGCTTCTTCTTTCAAAGGGACTCCGCCCGACAGCGGCTGAGATGTGGGGAAAGGTTGCAACAACAGTATTCTATGTATTTATGATACTTATTATCGCACTTGGCGGCGAGTCAAGCGCTCTTTACGGAGTTAAAATCTTTGAGCCCTTCATTCTTTCAAATACGGTTATCTGGGTTCTGATAATTATTTCCGTAATTATGACCTTTGTTTCGCTTTTCGGTTATGTTCCGGGATTTGTTCGCCAGATTAAGGAAAACAAAGCAAAACAGGAAGACGAAAAAGCTGAAGAAGAGTAAAAAATTAACAAACAAACTTTAAGGAGTTAAATTAATAAATGAATCAACAAATGTGTGTGCGATGCGGTAAGCGGCCCGCAGTCGTATTTATTCAGAAGATGGAGGGCGACGAGGTTAAGCCCGAGGGCTATTGCATAAACTGCGCTAAAGAACTTAACATTGGTCCTGTTCGTCAGATGATTGAAAAACTCGGTATTTCCGATGAGGAGCTCGAGCTTGCAAGCGAGCAGATGAGCCAGTTTATGGAGAATATGGAGGATTTCAATTTCGGCGATTTAAGCGAAATGTTTAATGCCGAAAATTCCGACGGCGCCCAGACAATGCCCTTTGCAAATCTTTTCGGCGGCAACGAAACCGAAGAGGATACGAAGGACTCAAACAAAACAAAGAAAAACAGAAAGCGCCCCAAAAACTCCCAGGAGGAGAGCAGGAAATTTTTAAATACCTACTGCAATAATCTCACTCTTAAGGCTAAAAAAGGCGAAATAGATAATATTATCGGCAGGGAGCAGGAGCTTACGAGAACCATTCAGATTCTTTGCAGAAGAACAAAGAACAACCCCTGTCTTATTGGTGAGCCGGGCGTCGGTAAAACAGCTATCGCCGAAGGGCTTGCAATTAAGATTGCAAGGGGCGAGGTTCCTGCAAGGCTTGCCGATAAAGAGATATATCTGCTCGATTTAACTGCGCTTGTTGCAGGAACTCAGTTCCGTGGACAGTTTGAGGGCAGAATTAAAGGACTTGTTGACGAGGTAAAGCACGAGGGCAATATTATCCTCTTTATCGACGAGGTGCATAACCTTGTCGGAACAGGGGACAGCGAGGGCACAATGAATGCCGCAAACATTCTTAAACCCGCTCTCTCACGTGGCGAAATTCAGGTTATCGGCGCAACAACCTTTAATGAATACAGAAAATATATTGAAAAGGATGCTGCGCTTGAAAGACGTTTTCAGCCTGTTAAAATCGAGGAGCCCTCAATTGAGGACAGCTACCGGATGCTTCTCGGAATTAAGGGTTACTATGAAAACTATCATAAGGTTCAGATTAGCGACACCCTTGTTTATAAGGCTGTTACGATGAGCGAAAGATATGTTACAGACAGATATCTTCCCGATAAGGCTATAGACCTTCTTGATGAAGCCTGCACAAGCGCAAATCTTCGCAATCCTGCAATAAGCGAATACCAGATTCTTTCGGAGAAAAAGGATTTCTTAAACGAAAGAATTGAAGCGCTTTCAAATCCCGAGGATGAAGAAGAGCCCGATTATGAGCTTATCTCAAAGCTCAAATCAGAGCTTATTCAGCTTGAAGGCAAGCTTCCCGAGCTTGAGGAGAAGGCAAGGGATAACCAGGTTCTTGAAGCGGATATTGCAAAGGTTATTTCGCTCTGGACGGGTATTCCTGCCTCAAAAATAGAGCAGGGGGATATCAATAAGCTTGCCGCTCTTGACGATGAGCTTAAGGCGCATATCATCGGTCAGGATAATGCAATTCAGAAGGTTGCAAACGCTGTGCGCCGTGGCAGAATACAGATAAGCCCGAAACGCAGACCTCAGTCGTTTATCTTCGTTGGACCAACAGGCGTTGGTAAAACCGAGCTTGTAAAACAGCTTGCAAATGCGCTGTTTGACAGCCCTGATAATCTTATCAGACTTGATATGAGCGAGTTTATGGAGAAGTTTTCCGTATCCCGTATTATCGGCTCGCCCCCCGGTTATGTTGGCTATGACGATGCAGGCCAGCTCACCGAAAAGGTTCGCAGAAAGCCATATAGCGTTATTCTTTTTGATGAGATTGAAAAGGCTCATAAGGATGTTTTAAACATTCTTCTTCAGATTCTTGATGAGGGAAGAATAACGGATGCGCAGGGAAGAACGGTTAATTTTGAAAACACCGTTATCATTATGACCTCAAATGCAGGCTCAACCGACCAGAATACTATGGGCTTTGGTAAGTCGCAGGATGATATAACCGAAGAGGTTACAATGAAGGCGCTTGAAAGATTTTTGCGCCCCGAATTTCTCGGCAGAGTTGATGAGATTGTTATCTTCAATAATCTGACTAAGG
>CAMYWU010000073.1 GCA_947302895.1 uncultured Clostridia bacterium
TCAGCTTAAGAGTAAGCTCATCATTCTGAACATTATTTCTGCCAACTCTGATAATAAAGCCCTCTGATGAAAGAAACTTTTTAGGCTCAAGCTTCTTTGGCTTATTCTTCTTATCAACTTTTTTGCTTAAATAGCCCGATGCATAGAGCTCCGCACGAATTGCGCTGATTTCGCTATCGGTCCGGGCACGGGAAAGCATATCAATAACACTTTCAAGGTACTGCGCCTCTTCCTCTGCCTGATTTATGAAATCATTTAGCTTAGTTTCGGCTATTTGCTTTTTGCGGTATTCCTTATAATACTTCTGAGCATTCTGGGAAGGTGTTAAAGTTGGGTCAACAGGGATTCTGACAGGCTCATTATTATCATAAAAGTTTTCCAAATCATAGAAAAGCGCACCCTTTTCAAGCCGATACAGATTTGCATTTATCAAATCGCCGTATATTTTCAGCTGCTCCTTGTTTTTGCAATCCTCGAGCTCGTGCTTTCTGTTGAGCGCCTTTCTTACAGCCCTTTCCTGAAGGGTTGTTAAATGGCGGAACAAATCATTGCTGCGCTGCTTTATTCTTTCTAAGCGAACCTGCTCATAATAGAAATAATCTATCAGTTCAGAAAAGCTTTCAAAACTCCTGTATTCGCAAAGAGAGCCATACTGCTTCGGCTTAAAATATGTGAAATCCTTGGGTCCGTCAAGAAAAACAACAGTAGGTTCGGGATTCTTTATATGAGTTCTGAGCTCACCGACAGTCATTCCGCATTCAAATTCCCTTGCAACTATCGGCGATATTCCCTGCAAAACCTGACTTACAGCCTTTGATTTTTTCATATCAAGCGAATTGATTGCGGCTTCTATTTTATATTTTTCGTCGGTTAAAACATTCATTTTGTTTTGCTGAGGGGGCAAAACATATTTTATTCCGGGCAGCACCTCACGGTAGCTTGAAACATATTCATCTATCTTCTTAACACATTCAACGATTATTCCCTCATCATTTACAAGAATTATGTTGCTGTGTCTTCCCATTATTTCAATAATCAGTTTGAAGGTTACGGGGTCGCCAAGCTCATTTGTTGCATCAAAAACAAAGGTCAGTATTCTTTCAAAACCATCCTGAAGAATATCCCTGAGCTTTGCGCCTGAAAGGTGCTTTCTGAGAAGCATTGTAAGCATCGGCGGTTTCTTTGGATTTTCAACGAACTGATTTGTTATCTGTATTCTTGCGCATTCGGCTTTTGCGGAAAGAAGAAGCTTCTTTGTTCCCTCAAAGGTTCTGAACGTAAACAAGAGCTCTTCGCGTGATGGTTGATAAATCTTATCAATGCGAAAGCCCTGAAGCTGTTCTTTTATTTCATTTTTCAAAAGTGATAAATATATTCCGTCAAGTGCCATAATCTAATTCTGAGTGCATAATGCATAATGCATAGTGCATAGTTAAATTGTTTCTATCGGGTTTTCACGGGGAGCAATGATGAATTCAACATCGGCGAAAATGCTTTCAAGCTTGTCTTTGAGCATTAAGAAGGGAGCATTTTCTGTTTCAAAATGGCCTGCTGAAATAACAGCCCAGCCGTTTTCAGAAGCATCAAGCATTTCGTGGTATTTCATATCGCCTGTAACAAAGCAATCAGCGTACTGCATTGCAGCCTCGGCTTCATCGCCGCAGGCGCCGCCGCCAAGGGCAACGGTTTTAATCGGTTTATCTGTATTAGTAAATCTGATTCCCCTGCAATCAAGCTTATCGGCAACATACTGCGCAAAATCATCAATGCTCATTTCATATTCAAGCTCGCCTGTTACAATAAATGAATTATCAGTATGCTTAATATTTTCAAGCTCAAGAATTATTGCAAGATTATCATTAATTCCGCCCTCGGCTTTATCAAAATTAGTATGGGCGCAAACAGCGGCAATACCTGCATTTGCAAGGGTATAAACGGCTGTTCCTGCTTTAACACTGTCAAGACCGCCGAAAATAATCGGATGATGGGTTAATACCAAATCTGCGCCAACTTCCTTTGCAAAGAGGCAAACCTCCTTAGTTGCATCAAGCGCTATAACGCATTTTTTAACCTCTTTTCGAAAATCACCGATAAGATGCCCCGAATTATCCCATTCCTCCTGGGTATCAAAGGGGGCTATGGAGTTTATAAAATCATAGATATTCTTAACCGTTGTCATTAATTTTCTCCTTAATTACGGATATAACCTCAGAATAATCCTCGCCGCTTTTTTGCTTCTTTTCAAGATAGTTTAAAAGATGGGTAAAATATCCCCTGCTCTGCTCAAACTCATCAATATTTCCGAGGAAAAGCTCGCAGTCCGAATACTCCTTTTTAAAACCTGAATATGTTGCGTCAAACTCGCTGTAAAAATGCTTACCGTCCTTAACAATTATATCCTTTTTAATTTCAAAGCCGTTTTCATAAAGAAAGCGCCTTGCGATTTCGGGATGAGTCATCGGATTAAGGATAAGGTGTTTATTCTTTAATGCTTCTGTGTCAACGTTACCGAGAATTTCAGCAATCAGCTCTCCGCCCATTCCTGCAATAAGAACATCGTCAACCTCATCGAGATTTATGCTTTCAAGTCCGTTTGATAAAACGCATTTGATTTTATCCTCAAGTGCGTTTTCTTCAACAAGGGCTTTGCACGAAGCAAGAGGACCTTCGTTAATATCGCTTGCAAAGGCATATTTAATTTTTCCGCTTTGCACAAGATACACAGGAACATAGCCATGGTCGCAGCCGATATCTGCAAGAACCGCACTTTCATTAACCATATCTGCAAGCGCCTGAAGCCTTTTGCTTAACTTAATCATAAAAACCCCTTAATAATAATTTACACCAATGTTTATTATATAATAAATAAATATAGTTTGCAAGATTGAGAATAATGTGGTAATATAATTTTAATAAATTTTTGGAGATATAAAAAATGTCTGAAAAAGATAATCTTGAAAATATGTCGAAAAACGAAATTGACCCAAAGCTTCGCTTTGATGCGCTGATGGCAGGAGTGCCCGATGGCGGACTGCGTTCGGTCAGCTCAATTTCGCTGATTGTTTGCTATATTATTGCTAATATAAACGGCAGAGTTACTGCCGATAACATTGTACAAACAATGGATGAAGGTATGTTTGCAAATCATTTTGAGGTTGCGGATGCAATTTCAAAGCTCAAAAAAAGCGGAGTTATTAATGAGGCTGAGGACGGCGCTTTAACGCTTGTTAATCCCACTAAAGCAAATATTGAGCTTATTGAAATGGATTTACCTCTTACGATAAGAGAAAAAAGCATTAAGCTTTGCCAGAAGATTATTGCAAAAGAGAATTACAGAAGAGAAAACCATGTTGAAATAACAAAAAAAGAAAACGGCTATAATGTTAACCTGAACGTCAGCGATAACAAAACCGATTTTCTTTCTCTCAACCTCTTCGCCGCAACCAAGGAGCAGGCGGAAATGATAAAGGAAAAATTCATTTCCAACCCGATTAAGGTTTACGAAACCTTAATTGAAGCGATATTTGATAATAAATAACTAAAGACTCCCCTGTGCAAGGGGAGCCTTTTTTAGTTGAATAAACTGTATAAGAAAAATACTATTTCGATAACACCTAATGAAATAAAGTATATAACTAACCACGGGATATCGCGGACCATAGACGGTATTTCCGAAGATAAGCCGAAAACAAGGCACAGTAAAACTCCAAGCAGCATAAAAGCAGCGAGAATTATAAGTGAGATAAGCGAACTAAGCGCAATACCTATCGGTAACATCGCAAATGAAGTTTTAAGGCTATAATTGTTCTTATACTCTTTTCTTTCTGCTTTTGAAAGCTTTTTAAGCTTTGCAAGCTTGCAGGAAACGTTAATAATCTGCTCTAAATCATCCGAAATCAATTCACCATCTTCGTTATAATACTCGGAATAATTAACAATTTCATTATAAGGTTTACCGTTAGAATTAAAAGCAAATGATATCAAATCGGGCTTTTGGTCGCTGTTTTTTATATTCTCGCAGCCGCAGCAAAAATCAAAATATATTGAATCGTTATTAACTTCATTTTCCCTGCAATAGATATAATGCATAAGCTTGGAATTAGAAAAAACAAAAAACTTTTTCGGATAATAATCTCCGATTTTTATTTTAACGCCGCGTGCTTTGCCTTTTTTATAATAAAACGGATACTCGCCCTCATAGCCCTTTGCTTTAATCATGGAGTCTATTTGGTTTCTCTTTTTAAACAAATTATCATCAGAGCAATCACATTCAAAACGTTTTTTATATCCGTTTTGAGTATTTGAAACAATTTCAAGAAGCTCTCTGAACAATGGCTCGTATTTTTTGCAATTCAGCTCATCAATGAATTTATCTTTTAACTGCGAAAGCTTTTCAGGGTTGCTTGCATTTTCAATTTCCAAAAGCCTTTTTAAAGCTTTGTTAAAACCATATTTTGATAAATACTGCTTTAATATAGCAAATTCGCTAACCGTTGATTCATTTTGGTAGTCAAAATACGAAAGCAAATTGGCAAGTTCTTTTATCAGCGGCAGATTATTCATCTCCTCAGCATTAAGCAGCTCTTTTGAAAATAAATATTTATCAACTATTTCAAAAGCTAATCCGCATAATTCAAACCAATTAATAATAAAGCCTTCGTTTCGAGCAGATCTATATACTTTTGTTTTGCAGTCTGCATTTTTAAACCTGATTTCAAACGGAGTCGGAGCCGATGAATCATCAAAAAAATCGAAATCATCATATGCATTACCGAAAAGAACGTATTCATCGCCCTGCTTTTCGATTTTTTCAATAAAAGTATATGAATCTGCATCTTCGGGCAAGCCCGATGCGTTTTCCAGCACTAAAAAAGCATCAAGCGCTTCGTTTATGTGAACACTGATTACATAGCAATTATCCTTTATTTCAATATCTTCTTTAAAAAACGATTGAATATAAAACAGCTTTTCAAATGCTTTGATTGTTTCGTTTGAAAACTTGTTTATAATTATCAGATTATTGATTTCCATTTTTCACCTAAAAACAAAGGCTGCCCCATGGGACAGCCTTGAATATTACTTTTTATTATTCAGCTGCTTCTTCAGCGGGAGCTTCTGCAGCCTCTTCAGCTGCGGGAGCTTCTTCAACAACAGGAGCTTCCTCAACAGCCGGTGCTTCCTCAACTGCCGGTGCTTCCTCAACTGCCGGTGCTTCCTCCTCTGCGGGAGCTGCTTCCTCAGCAGGAGCTTCCTCTTCTACTGCAAGCTCAGGAATAACTTCGTTTTCCTCGGGCTTCTCAAGAAGCTCTTTGATTGAAAGAGAAACTCTCTTCTTATCAAAATCGATATCAATAATCTTTGCCTGAACAACATCGCCAACCTTAAGAACATCCTGAGGAGTCTTAATTCTTTCCCATGAAATCTGGCTGATATGGATAAGACCGTCAACTGTGGGAAGAATGTTTGCGAATGCGCCGAATGTTGCAAAGCTAACGATTTTAGCATCTACAACTGAACCAACGGGATAATCTCTCTTAAGGATTTCCCACGGATTATCTTCAATCTTTCTGAAGCCAAGTGAAATCTTCTTTGTTTCTTCATCGAGCTTTTTGATTGTTACTTCAACAACGTCGCCAACCTTAACAACCTCGCTGGGATGCTTGATTCTTGACCATGAAAGCTCTGAAATATGTATCATACCGTCGATGCCGCCAAGGTCAACAAATGCGCCATAAGAAGTCAATGACTTAACAGTTCCCTCGAGCTTCATACCCTCTTCGAGCTTTGCCCAAGCTTCTTCCTGCTCAGCCTTTCTCTTTGCATCCGCAACAACCTTGATTGAGCCAACAGCTCTTCTTCTTGCAGTGTTAACATCAATAACCTTGAACTGAACCTCGCAGCCCTTAAGAACATCGAGTTCCTGATTTCTCGGCAAGCCTGTTAATGAAGCAGGAACAAATACTCTTGTTCCCTTTGTTGTAACAAGAACACCGCCACGGATAATCTGGGTTACAGTTCCGTCAAGAATTTCATCTGCTTCTTTAGCAGCAACAATGTCGTCCCAACCCTTAGATGCATCAAAAAGACGCTTTGAAAGCTTAAGAACGCCATCCTGGTCATCAGTTTTCATGATAACCAAATCAATTTCATCACCAATAGCAACAACATCTTCGCATTTAGCAACTGCGTCTGCACTTAAATCATCAGCAGCAACAACGCCTGTCTGCTTTCTGCCGGGAACGTCTACATAAACTTCTGTTGGGGTGATTCCAACTACTGTTCCCTTTACTACTTTTGAATTGTCGCTTTCCTTAAAAGACTCATTGAGTAATTCTTCAAAGGATGCCTCACCATCAGCAGATGCTTCGACAGCAGGCGTATTTTCAGCCGTTTCAGCGATTTCTGCTGTCTCCACAACTTCTTTAGTTACGGCTGAAGTTGTTTCAACTTCCTTTTCTTTAATTTCTTCGGACATGGATTTGAGTACCTCCTTGATAATTACCGAGGGTGTCGAAGCCCCGGCAGTAACACCAACAACATCGTAAGCATTAAAATCAATTTCTCCGAGCTCGTCCGCCGTTTCGATAAGAAACGAGGGGCAATTCTCAGAGCAAACCTCTTTTAGCTTGCAGGTGTTTGATGAATGGCGACCTCCGATAACAACCATTGCATCCGAGTTTTTTGATAGCTCAGCTGCTTCCTGCTGTCTTTCGGACGTAGCATTACATATTGTATCAAAAATTTGACAGTTTGTACATACTTTTTTTATAATTTTTTCGCATTTTTCCCATTCTTTTTTAGAAAAAGTTGTTTGGCATACACATATGCTGTCTGAATTTTCGACATTTTTATTCTCTTGGATAATTTTTAGTAATTCAGCTTCATTTTTGAACACAAAATATTTGCCGTTGCGATACGAAGCAATGCCCAGAACTTCGGGGTGATTGCTGTCTCCTGCTATGAGAACAACAACATTTTCGCTTTGCTTTTTAACAATATTATGTATCTTTGTTACGAACGGGCAGGTTGCATTTACATAAGGGGTTTTAATATCCTCAAGCTCATCTATAATATGCTTTTCAACGCCGTGGGTTCTTATAACAAGCTTATATCCCTCAGGACAATCGGCAGGGTTTTCGATAATCTTTACTCCCCTGCTCTCTAAATCTCCGACAAGCTGTGCATTATGAATAATGGGACCGAGGGTGCAAACCTTCTCACCGTTTTCAAGCATATCGTAAACAAGCTCAACCGCTCTGTTTACGCCAAAACAAAAACCCGCTGTTTTTGCAAGCTTAATCTTCTTCACGCTTAACCTCTGCCTTCCATAATTCGGTTATTCTGTCCATAACTAGATTTGCAGCTGCTCTG
>CAMYWU010000074.1 GCA_947302895.1 uncultured Clostridia bacterium
TGAACTGTGACTGGAGTTCAGACGTGTGCTCTTCCGATCTTCATAATTGAATTGAAGAGCCATGCCGAGGTTGGCTCAGTATCCTGCTTCTCGCTTCTGATACTGTTCCAATGGCGCATTTTCCACCACTCCTCGTTATCAATAACCCTCTTGTCAAAATTCTGTTTTTTGGCTTTGTAATCGTTTAGAGTCTGAATTGCATTTCTGATTTCATCCTCGCCGATAGGGAGCTTTGCACTGCTCTTTTTTGTTCGCTTTTTTGTTTCCTTTTCCTCAAACTCCACGCCGTTGCTTTTTAAAAAATCACTTTTATCTTTCATAATCCTCCAATACTGTTGCTTTGTTAGTCTTTTTTGAGGCAACACACCTCATCCTCCGCAAGCGGTTCCTCTTCTCTTCAAGAAGAAAGTGTTAAATTTTAGTTTCACGACCTGAACTTTTAACTCTTCACTCTTAACTTTTAACTGACTTGCGCCAACAAGTTCAGCGGATCGTTTCGCATATCGGGCTGAACCTTTGGCTTGCCTGGAGCGACGGTATGTTCCATAAGTCCGTATCTGATTGCATCGTATATATGGTCCTCGCCCTCGGTATTAATATCCTCAACCCTTTTTTCATCATATACGAGCGCAGGAAGCGTTCTTATGGTTTGCTTGCAGGTATTAAACACCTGAAAAAGACATTCGCCGTTTTCATCAAAATTCATTCGGTAATGAAATTGCATAAGTCCGCTTAGACGGTCGTTTTTGCCCGGCTTAAAATGAATATAATACGGGTGTTTTTCCATAACCCTTGCAATGCTTTCGCCCCTTGATTTATCCCATATTGAAGGGTCTGCAACACCTAAAATACTTCGCCCCGAAAGAAGGGGCGAGGAGGTTTCAATCTCCTTTATATTCTGCGCTATTGCAGAGGGTTCAAGGCGTATTCCCTGGTTGGGCGTTCCGTTCCACCCATAGTATTCTTCAACAACATAGCACTTCCCCTCCTCATTAAAGGCAAGCCATAAAACCGCAAAGGGTCTTGAATAGCCAAAGTCAAAAACACGCATAATCTTCCAGTTATACGGTATTTCAAAAGGCTCAATAACATGGCTCCATTTTCCGTCCTCATAATGCGAGGGAATATTCTGCCATTCCGAAAACACCTGTCCGTCAAAGCCATCCCACGAGCCGAGCAGAAGCGCATTTTTCTCCGCCTCGGGAAGCGCTGCAAGAGTTGCAAGATATTCGGGGTCGTTTTCAAGCAGCTTTTTATTATCAAAAACCGTTGCAGGAACAAAAACTCTGCGCTTTGATATTCTTATGGTTTTGCCCTCGGGAGTCTGAATATCATATTTTGTTTCAATAGGAGTTAGCGGCGGCGCAGGAGTTATAAAACGCTCCTTAACCCAGGCATGTCCGATGCCACCCGGGTTTGCGGTTGCCCGTATGTAAACCCTGGTGTCAGGTCCCGTCGGTCTGTTTCGGCTCATCAGATACATATACTGCGAATACGTAAAATGCGTCAGCTCATCAAAGGCGATGAAATCATAGGGCTTTCCCTGATAGTTATATTTATCCTGCTCATGCTGCATATAACCGAAGAATATTCTTGCGCCCGAGGGAAAAAGCCAGCGCTTTTCGCTTGCGTTATAGCTTGCCTTGGGATAGATTTTCGAATACAGCTCAATGGAACGGGTTATAAGCGCTTCAAGCTGGGGAAATGTTCGGCGGAATATTATCCCCCTGTAGTTCGGAATCTCAACCTGGCGAAGCGCTTCAACCAAAAGAGCGTCGCTCTTTCCTCCGCCTGCCGCTCCGCCGTAGAGACACTCATATTCGCTCCTTTTCATAAATTCAAGCTGCTTTGGCTGCGGCTTCCAGATTATTTCAGGCATCATCTTCCCCTTCGTTTAATAAGCCTTCTTCCTCATCATCAAGAAAAGGAATAAAAACAACTCCCGTTTCGCTTTCCTCATCATCCTTTGAAGTAATCTTAGCCTTTACAAGCTTCAGCCTCTCATCGGATATGCGGATAGTGTTTTCCTCCTTATAGGTTGGCAGATTGTTCAAATCCCGCTGAACCGCTGTGAGCGTTTTAAGAATGGTTGAGATATTTTTTAAATCGTTTATGCTAAGCAGCGAAAAATCCTCAAGAGAAGCATAAAGCCCTTCGATTGCCCTGTTTGCAGATTTTCTCAGCAGGCTGAGCTTTTCCTTTTCGCTTTCCTTTAGCATATTATCCCTGCGTTTTTTTACCCAGCAATCCTCTTTTGCGCATTTTTTTACAACGGAAAGCGAAACATCATATTTCTTTGCAATGCTTTTATAGCTTTGCTTCTTATCCGAAATATAGTCGAGCATAGCCGCATTGGAATCAAACATCGTATTTCTCATTTGCATTCTTGTATACAGGACAGCCTGTGCAGGCAATTATCTTTCTGCAAAACTTCCTCTGCCAATCCTCCTTCATATTCTTTGAGGGAAAAATCTGGCGAAGCGATGTGCCTTTTAAATATCCCTCGCAGTTGATTGAATTGAAATTTTCGCTGATATAAAATGGGCATTTAATCCTATAATCAGTTGGTTTTATCATAGCTTAATGTTATCACTCCCGTTCTTTTTGCTTTTCTTCGTCAAATAATGCTTTTTTATGCGAAACAAATATTTTATAATACTTCTGCAAAAAGCAATTTAATTTGCAGAAAATTCGACAAATTATTACGTTTCGCAACCCTTTATGTAAAAAAAATTGTAATCTCCTGCGGAGATATGTCGAGAATTGACGAAAGCGCTGAAGCCTCAATAATATCAAACGCCGAACGACCGTTTATCTTATTATTAAAGGCTGATACAGAAATTCCTATAGCGCTTGCAAGCGCCTTATAATTCATATCGCATTCTTTAATTCTCTGTTTAAGCTTATTAAGCTTTGGCATATTATCACCGCCTTTCTGTTACGTTTCGCAATCACATATTAGCACGATATTTTTCCTTTGTCAATACCTTTCGCAACATTTTTTAGAATTTTTTAAAATTTTGTTGCTTTTTGCAATACACCGTGTTATAATACTAACACAAGAGGTTTTTGCGATTTTAAAATGCCCTCGAAAATCGCTGCTTTATTTAACCATTATATATTGAGGGCGGAAAGGCAGCTGATTTTATGAATAAAACAGTTGATTTAAAAGTATTTGCCGAAAGGCTTTCATACTTAATTGATAATTCAAACGAAACAACCTATACCCTTGCTTCAAAGCTCGGGCTCACTCCTGCAACAATCAGCAGATACACAAATGCGCTTATGAAGCCCAAAATGCCAACCGTTGTTTCATTGGCTCAGATATTCGGAGTTAATGAGGCGTGGCTCATGGGTTATGATGTTGATATGGAAAAGTCATCAGATAGCCAGGAGCAAAAAATAACCGACAAACAGCTTAAATTTGCTCTTTTTGGCGGCGAGGTTACCGATGAGAAGCTCAACGAGGTTAAGAAGTTCGCTGAGTTTATCAAGAACAAAGAGGACTAAATTATAATGCTTGAAACGTTTTAAGTTTCTTGTTGAGAAAACGGACTCCACTCATCCGCTTTTTTGGACTATTGAAAAACTAAACTTGATTATTGAATACTTATTTGCTTATATATATTTAGAAAAGTGGGTGATAAAATGACTAATCAGATTGTTAATGATATTGCATATAAGAATGATATTGCTGTTTTTGATTTTCCGTTTGAGAGCTTCAAGGCTTGCTCAATAGAAAATGAAAATAAGTATTATATAGGAATAAACGAAGCCCTTTTTGAAACTCAGGCGCAAAAAAACACTGCAAAGCTGCACGAGCTCGGTCATTGTATGACCGGTGCGCTTTACAGTGAAAGCTCTCCCCTGTTTACAAGAGAAAAATGCGAATATAAAGCAAACCGCTGGGCAATAAGGCAGTTTGTTCCTAAACCGTTATTAATAGATTATCTGAAAAAAGGCTATAAGATGTATGAAATAGCCGAGGAAATGGAGCTTACAGAGGAATTTCTCTGGCAGGCATATTATCATTATTTCAGGTAGACCTGAAATAATTATTAAGAAAAGCACCCAACGGGTGCTTTTTTTTAATAGTTTATCATATATCTGTCGATTTCCCACTGAGAAACCTGGCGGCGATATTCATTCCATTCGGCTTTCTTTCCTGCAATATAGTTATCAAAAACATGATCGCCGAGAACCTCGTGGATGAACGGGTCTGCCTGAGCTTCCTTAACCGCTTCCTTAAGCGAGGTGGGAAGATGCTCAATCTGCTTCTTTTCCTTCTTTGAGAGCGCATAGATGTTCTCATCATTCGAGTTCTGCGGAACAAGACCCCTCTTAATTCCGTCAAGACCTGCTGCAAGGCAGAGCGCCATTTCAAGATAGGGATTGCAGGTTGGGTCGGGGCTTCTGAGCTCAATTCTTGTTCCCTTGCCTCTTGATGCAGGAATACGAACAAGAACGCTTCTGTTTGAGGTTGACCAGGTAAGATAGCTCGGAGCCTCATAGCCCGGAACAAGACGCTTATATGAGTTTACAGTCGGGTTTGCAACAACACTAATTCCCTTTACATGCTCAAGTGTTCCTGCGATGAATGCAAACGCTTCCTTGGAAAGACCAAGCTCGCCGTTTGGATCATCAAAAACATTCTTGCCAGTTTTGAGGTCGTAAAGGCTCATATTAGTATGCATACCGCTGCCGTTGATTCCGAAAACGGGTTTTGGCATAAAGGTTGCATGGAGTCCGTGCTTTGTTGCATAGGTTTTAACAACATGCTTAAAGGTCATAACTCTGTCGGCAGTTGTCATAACCTCGTCAAACTTGAAGTCAATTTCATGCTGACCGGGAGCTGCCTCGTGGTGGGAAGCCTCAACGGTATAGCCCATTTCTTCAAGAGCAAGGCATATATCACGGCGGCAGTTTTCGCCGTGGTCTATCGGATTGAGGTCGAAATAGCCTGCCTCATCGTTGAGCTCGGGAACGGGTTTGCCGTTTTCATCGGTTTTGAAGAGGAAGAATTCACACTCAGGACCAACATTGAAGCCGTAGCCCATTTCCTTTGCTTCATCAATAACCTTCTGGAGTACATTTCTCGGGTCGCCCTCAAAGGGTGTTTTATTATCTGCTTTATAAACCGAGCAAATCAGTCTTGCGGTTTTAGCGTTCATATGCTTCATCCAGGGGAAAATTGCCCATGTATCATAATCGGGATGAAGATACATATCGCTCTCATCAATACGAACAAAGCCATCGATTGACGAGCCGTCAAACATACACTCGTTATTAAGTGCTTTTTCAAGCTGAGACACAGTTATCGCAACATTTTTCATTATTCCGAATAAATCCGTAAACTGAAGGCGAACAAATTCAACCCCGTTTTCTTTTGCTTCTTTAAGAATGGATTCCTTTGTATATTTTGCCATCTTATGTCTCCTTTCAAATTTATTGTAGCTCGAGGGCGATTCGTGAATCGCCCCTACAGGTGATTGTTTTGTTTGTAGGGGTCATTCACGAATGACCCACTCATCAATTCAAATCTAAAAATTCCTCACTGATTATCTGTTTTGATAATTTTGTGAAATAGTTAACAGTAGCGCCGCTCTGAACCTGCTGGGAAGCAAGGTCGTCGTTATAATCGGAAAGTCTGTATGTAGCAAACTTATAGCCGTTTGAAGTTCGCTTATAGAAATCGATAACGGGCGCAAGCTTTGCATTCGTTATCTGGATTTCTCCGCTTTTGCGCTCAATTGTTATTTCTGCCATACCGCCGCACATTCTGTCGAGCTTATCCTGATGGGAAATAAAGTTGCCCAGTGAATAATAAACAAGCATTTTCTTGCCTGTCTGAGCATTTGTAACCCATTCAACGGGCTGCAAAACATGGGGGTGTGTTCCGATAACGATATCAACTCCGAGGTCGGAGAAAAGCTGGGTATACTTTTTCTGCAGGGCATCGGGCTGATAGCTGTATTCTGTTCCCCAGTGCGGGAAAACAGCAACAACATCCGCATTCTTGCGGGCTTCTGTTATATCCTTTGTAACCTTTTCTTCAGTTAAAAGATTAACCGAATAATAATGGTCGCTCGGAACGGGAATACCGTTTGTGCCGTAGGTATAGTTAAGCAGCGCAAAGGTTATACCGTTTTTCTCATAATACGTTATTTTATTGTATTCTTCCTCGCTCGAATTTGTTCCGATATGAACAGCCTCGGGATGCTTTGAGAAATAAATAAGCTCCTGCTCAATACCTGCAATACCAACATCCATTGTATGGTTTGTTGCGCAGGTAAACACGTCAAAGCCGGCATTTATTGCAGCATCGCCAATCTCCCATGGGGAGTTGAAGCAGGGATAGTTTGAATATTTAAACTTGCTTCCGCCGAGCATGGTTTCCTGGTTAATAACAGCGATATCGGCGCTCTTTATATATTTGCTAACGTTTTCGTAAAGCGAATCATAGTTAAGAGTTCCGTCGCTGCTTTTGCATGAATTAACAATGGTTAAATGGATAAGATTATCGCCCACTGCAACAAGGGAAACCTTTGCATCCTGGTTTTTCGGGTCCTCGGTTGTCTGCTCCTGAGCCTGGGTTACGGTTGCTGTCGGAGAATTATCATCCCTGTTTTTTGCAACCCTGCCCGAAACGGCAAGCGTGCTTACAACAAGTATTGCCGCCAGAAGCGGAATCAGAACGGGAAGAAGGGATTTGAAATCAATTTTCTTATTCTTCATCGTCATCAAACTCTACTTCAAATTCAAGTGTTTCACCGCAGTTGGGGCATTCAATGCTGCCATCCATTATTGTTGCTTCATCAACGCTGATGATTTCGCCGCAGTTGGGGCATTCGATTTCGTATTCCTCATACTCCTCATCGTCTTCATCCCAGAACTCATCGTCTTCATCATCGTAGAAATCTTCTTCAAGCTCTGCAAGGTCTTCATCGATTGCATCAATTGTTTCGCCCTGGAACTCAAGCTCCTCATAAACCTCATCAAATTCTTCACTGAGGCAATCAAGAACGTCAACAATTGCGTTTAAAACCTTCTTCTGCTTTGCGTCTTCAATCTCAAGACCGTCGATTAAACCTTTTAAATATCCTAAACTTTCAATAGTATTCATAACTTTCTCCTTTCAGTCGAAAAAATGTAAAATGGAAAATGTAAAATGGAAAATGTCGGGCGGACTGCGTC
>CAMYWU010000075.1 GCA_947302895.1 uncultured Clostridia bacterium
TTCCGTCGCTGAGGGAAACTCCGCATTTAATCAAATCGCTGTAGCAGTATAAATCATTGGCGCAGAAGGCAAAATTAATCGTGCATATATTGTCCTGAGTTGAATAGTAGCTCTCCTCCATATATTCATATCCGATATCGTTTAAAAATGCCTTTGCAATGTTAACAGCGTTTTCCTCGCTTATATCCTTTTCCTTTATATTTCCGGAATAGAGAATGGATTTAATAAAGCCGCCCTGCTTGGTAACCGATACGGTATAGCGTGCGCATTTAAAGGTGTAGCAGGGGAGTTTTGATTTATCGTCTGAGTCAAAAATTACTCTTTGAATATTAACTCCAAGACAGTCGGCTGCAATTTTTCTGCATTCCTCCTTGGACAGCACTTCGCAGGAGGAAACGAACTCGGATTTCTTGTTTAAAACCTGGTCCGAAAAAGGTCCGTCGTAGAGAAGAGTCGGAAAGCTTTCAAAGGTTTTTGCGCTGTTTGAAAAGCTGTTTGAAAGTGCGTTCTTCGGCAGAGTCATAGTGCTTTTTATTTCGCCGTTTGTTATCTTTGCGCCTGCTTGCGAAATTCTTACCATATCGTTTGATGCGTTGTAGAATTTTTCGGAATAGTTCAGGAGCGTTAACAGGTTCTGATGCTCCTTGTCGCTGATTGCTTTTCCGCTTTCAATTTTTGCTCCGATAAACTGGGCGTAGTCGCTTGCCTGGCTTAAAAATTTATATGTGTTTGCAAGCTCCATCTGCGAAACTGGGAGGCGGGAGAGCGCATTTTTTGCAACCGAGCAGGAAGCGTATAAATCCCTTGAAATATCGTATATTTCACCGGGGGAATTTGAATAAACGCTCTTTGTTAAATCGGTGTTTACGTTTTCAAGGCATTCGCCCAGCTCGCACAGGGATTGCTGATACGAAACCTCGAGTTTTTCACGGTAGTTTATCATATTTCTTGTGTTGATAATTGTTGTTGCAATCAAAACTGAAAGCGAAAAAATGATGAATGATGAAATTCTTACATAGCTTCTTCTTGTCATAGCCATTCCTCCAATTTATACATTAGTTTTTTGCAGAATTTCTAAAAATATTCAAATTGAGATTTTTCGCTGAGTTGCCGGAACTGAAGTAAGGAGGACGCGTCTATTCGTTCGCTCGTCCAAACATATTACGCGATTGAAGCATTTTGCGAGCAAAATACTATGAATCGCTACATATGTTTATCCTCTCAAATCAAAATGTTTTGCATTTTGATTTGTATACAGCTTCGGATACTTGTACCGAAGCTGAGAGGAAGAACATTCGGAGTGATTATTAATATATTTCTCACTTCAAATTACTAAGAGAAATATATTTCAATCACGCAGTGTGTTCTGACGAGTCCCCGTGTGCTGAGGAGGGAGCGTCCCTTTCGTTCGCCGATAGAATGCGTTTCCAATGATGCAGGGGGACATTCCTTCGCAGACGGTGTGTCCCCCTGCGTCTAGGTGTTGGGTGTTAGGTGTTAGGTGTTGGTGCTGCGCACGGCTATAATAATTGCTAAAACCTGAAACCTAAAACTTAAAACCTAAAACCTGAAAATGTGATTTGCTGTGCAAAACACATTTTTTATTGCATATCTAATATCATTATGCTATAATACTTAAAAATTATAATGGAGTATTATAGCCATATGGAAAATTTCGTTAAAAAGCGCCTTGTTGTTAAGGTTGGAACATCAACTCTTACGCATAAAACAGGAAAGGTTAATATTGCAAGAATGGCAAAGCTTGTTTCTGTTCTTGCCGATTTACATAATATGGGACACGAGGTTATTCTTGTTACTTCGGGTGCTGTAGGAATCGGTATGGGAAGGCTTAATCTTTCCGAAAGACCGAGCGAAACAAAGAAGCTCCAGGCGCTTGCGGCAGTCGGACAGGGAGAGCTTATGTTTATGTATGATAAGCTCTTTGGTGAATATGATGTTGTTGTTTCTCAGCTGCTTTTTACATTTGATGTTCTTGAAAACGAGGAGAGCAGAACGCATTTGCTCGATACCTTCAATCAGCTTTTATCCTATGGAGCAATTCCGATAGTCAATGAAAACGACAGCGTTTCTGTTGAAGAGCTTTTAAACGGCGATAACGATTGCCTTAGCGCAACTGTTGCCGCTTTAACAAACGCTGATATGCTTATAATGCTTACTGATACAAACGGACTGTATGACAGCAATCCGAACGAAAACGAAAATGCAAAGCTTATTGAGGTTGTTGAAAAGATAACCCCCGAAATTGAAAGCCTTGCAGGCGGTGCCGGCTCAAGGGGAACGGGCGGTTTTGCAACAAAGATTAAGGCTGCAAAAATCGCAACCGAGGCAGGAGTTTCAACCGTTGTTGCAAACGGAGCAAAGCCGACTAAAATCTATAAGATTTTGGAAGGAAAAAGCGAGGGAACGCTTTTTCTTCCAAAATAATTACGAATTACGAGTTACGAATTACGAATTGATGGTGGGCTCTGCCCACACCCGATTATAGGTGATTATATGACAGTTAAGAAACTTGGAATAAATGCGAGGGCAACTCAGGGATTTTTATCAATGGCAACGGCTGAGGATAAAAACCGAGCGCTTAAATATATTGCAAATGCCCTTGTTGAGAATAAAAACAGAATTATAAAAGCAAACAAAAAGGACCTTGAAAACGGAAGGGAAAACGGCTTGAATGCAGGACTTCTTGACCGTTTAATGCTTGATGAAAGCCGTATAGAAGGCATTGCCGACGGCGTTAATCAGGTTGCTTCTCTTCCTGAGCCCTGCGGCAAAACCGTTTATGAATACGAAAAGGAAAACGGGCTTAAGATTAAAAAAATAACAGTTCCGCTCGGCGTTATCGGAATTATCTATGAGGCTCGTCCGAATGTTACTGCGGATGCTGCGGCGCTCTGCCTTAAAAGCGGAAACGCTGTTATTTTAAGGGGCGGCAAGGAAGCGATAAATTCAAATCTTGAAATCTGCGCCGTTATGCAGGAAGCGCTTGAAAAAGCGGGCTTCCCGAAAAACGTTGTTCAGGTTGTTGATGATACAAGCCGTCAGAGCGCAAACGATATGATGGAGATGCGTGAATATCTCGACTGCCTTATTCCAAGAGGCGGAAAAGGTCTTATCAAAGCGGTTGTTGATAACTCAAAGGTTCCCGTTATTGAAACGGGTTCGGGCAACTGCCATATTTTTGTTGATGAAAGCGCAGATATTCAGATGGCTTCAAACATTATATTTAACGCAAAAACCCAGCGCATAAGCGTTTGCAACGCCTGCGAAAGCCTTGTTATCCACAGCGCAGTTATTGATAAGGCGCTTCCTGTAATCAAGGCTCGTCTTGATGAAAAAAATGTTGAAATCAGGGGCGATGAAAGAGCAAGAGCTGTTTGCCCCGATATTAAACAGGCAGACGAGGAGGATTTCTATACCGAATACCTCGACTATATCATCAGCGTTAAAACTGTTGACAGCGTTGATGAAGCAATTGAGCATATAAACGCTCATTCAACAGGACACAGCGAGGCGATAATTACCAAAAACGAAGAAAATGCAGCGAAGTTTATGCAGTGCATTGATTCTTCTTCGGTTTATGTTAACGCTTCAACACGCTTTACCGATGGCGGAGAGTTCGGTCTTGGCGCAGAAATAGGCATTTCAACCCAGAAGCTCCACGCAAGAGGACCTATGGGAATAGAACAGTTAACCTCAACAAAGTATTTGATTTACGGAGACGGACAAACAAGATAATGAAGGATAATTATTTTGATAATGATATGCCGAATAAGAAGGCTAAATCAAAGCGCAAAAAGAAAAAGGGCAAAATGAGCGCAGGAAAGTGGATTGTTTTGATTATTTCGCTCATTGTTGCGGCGCTTGCATCATTTCTTATAACAATTAAAATACTTGTTCCCGATTATGATTTAACCTCGCTTCTTCCCGAAAAGGCGCAGAGCTTTGTGAGCGAAAATATTCTCGTACATACGACTACAACCGAGCCCACCACAGCTGAGTCAACAACAAAGCCGAAGCCAACGGTTAAAACGCTTGATTATCTTGAGGATGAGGAATTTAAGCTTGAATACTCAAAGCAGGGAAATTATATCGGCAATCTTTTAAACGGCGGAAAGGTTGGCAACGACGGTTCGTATATCTACCATATTGTTGACGGAAAGGGCATTTACCGTTTTGCACCTGGCAGCGAGAACTACAGTTGTATTTATAAATCTGAGGATATTCTTTCATCAATCAATTTAAGAGGGGATTATATCTATTTTGTTGATGAAACAATCGGCAAGCTCCAGAAGCTCCAGAAGGGAAGCAAAACTCCTAAAACAATTGCGGATAATGTAAGGTTTGTTTTTGTTTATAACAGCCTCGTTTACTATATAACAAAGGATAACAGCCTTTGCGTTATGGATGCAAAGGAGCTTATTCCCGCAACGCTTTATAATTCGGCGGATAGTGAAATGCAGCTTGTGGGAATTTCAAAGCAAAGAGTTTTTTTCTCGCTCAGAGACGGCGATACCCTTGAATTTCTTACAATTGATAACGGGGCAAAAACCGAAGCGTGCCGTTTCAGGGAGGATGCAACAGATAAATTTGAAACGGGCTTTGTTATGGAAAACGGTTTTCTTTACTATATAAGAAGGGATACCGAAAGCTGAAACGGACATTATATCGTCCGCCAGAAATTCGGCTCTCAGAAAACCTTTGACCTTGTTAAAACAAGCACGAACCTGGGCTATCCCATAGTTGATAAAAACAGGCTCTTTTATGCTGATTATGAAGATAATAAGATGGTTATGAAAGAGCTTAATATGAATAATGAAAAGAAAAAAGCAATGGTTAAAAGCGATGCACTCGGAAATGAGGGCATAACTCAGGACATTTCCTTCTTCCACGGCGGTGAATATGATTTCATCATTGGAAAGGGGAACTACAAAGCAAGCTCAAATCTTACTTCTTCAACAAATGTTATGACGTTTAAAGACGGAAAATGGAACTATTAAGCACAAACTGAGCAATAGGATGTTATTATGGATAAATATAAAAAACTGGCAACAAACACAATAATATTTGCAATAGGAACCTTTTCTTCAAAGGTTCTGAGCTTCCTTTTAATGCCGTTTGTAACAAGAATGATGGCAACGGGGGAATACGGTGCTGCAGACCTTGTTCAGCAGACCGCAAACGTTCTAATCCCGATTGTTTTTCTTCAGATTAATTCGGCAGCGCTTCGATTTGCGCTTGATAAGGCTTCAGATAAAAAAGAGGTTTTCACCGTTGGCGTGAGAACAACTATTCAGGGCTTTATTGTTTTTCTTTTCTTTGCATACCCGATAAGCCGAATTGAAATAAACGATTTCAGACTTGGCGATTATATTGTTCTTATATACGCTTTTGTTCTCGTTTCGGGAACAAGGCAGCTTTGTCAGCAATTTGTTAGAGGCTGCGGCCACGTTAAGACCTTTGCAATAGACGGAATTATTGCAACTGCAACAACTCTTTTGTTTACAATTCTTTTCCTCGGTCCGCTTCACTGGGGAGTTACGGGCTATATTGCGGCAATAATAGCATCGGATGCTTGTTCAATAGCCTTCTTCTTCATAACCCAGAAGCTTTATAAATACGTTTCTTTCGGAAAGATTTCGAAGAAACTGAGAACTGATATGCTCAAGTATTCGATTCCGCTTATGCCAACAATTATTCTTTGGTGGGTTATCAATGTTTCAGACAGGTATATGGTAACCTATTTCATAGATTCCTCAGCAAACGGACTCTATACTGCGGCTTCAAAAATTCCTAATTTTATTATTATGTTTTCCTCGATTTTCATCGATGCATGGCAGCTTTCGGCTGTTGATGAATACGAAAACAATGATGTTGCAAAGTTCTTTACAAAGGTGTTCAGAGTATACAGCGGCGGTATATTTGCTGTTGCATCAATACTGATACTCTTCTGTCAGTTCTTTACAAAAATACTTGTTGCCAAGAGCTATTACGACTCCTGGCACTATGTTCCGATTCTGATTATCGCAACCTCTATGAGCTGTCTTGTAAACTTCCTTGCAAGCGTTTATATGGCTGAAAAGAAAAGCGTTATGGCAATGGTTACGGCTCTTTCGGGTGCGGCAACGAATGTTATTCTCAATCTGCTGTTGATCCCCCGTATCGGCGCAAACGGTGCGGCAATTGCAACGGTTATATCCTTTGCGGTTGTTTTCGCATCAAGGGGACTGAACACAAGAAGATATGTAAAAATCCGCTTCAAGCCGCTTCTTTTGCTTGCGGAAATCTCAATACTTGCGCTTCAGTGCATTGTTATGCTTTCCCAGCAGAGCGGAGTATTTATGTATGCTATCGAGATTGTTCTCGTTGCGGCAATGCTTCTTTTAAATATCAAGCCGATTAAGGAACTTATAAATCTTCTTATTAATAAATTCATCAAGAAGAACAAAAAAGCATAAAAGTATTTGTATAAAAGGTATAATTTGTATATTACTGTTGCGCGGAGCGCAGTTTTAGTATATAATAAACAAAACAATCTAAATTTTGGTTGTTTTTATAAGCACTATTTGGAGGATTTGTATGAAAAATACACTAACAACTCAGCAAGCTAAAACACTCATCGAGGATAAGCTTTCTCATTATTACGGCGTTTCGCCCGAGACTGCAACCGATGAGCAGTTTTACGGTGCTGTTTCTATGATAACACGCGATAAGCTCGCAGAGATGAACGTTGCTTTCAGAAAAACGGCAAAAAAGCAGGACTCAAAGAAAATCTATTATCTTTCAATGGAATTTCTTATGGGCCGTTCACTTAAGAACAATCTTTATAATCTCGGTTTTATCGAGGTTTTCGAAAAGGCGCTTGCGTCAATGGATGTTAAGCTTGATAATCTCTTTGAGGTTGAAAGAGATGCAGGTCTCGGAAACGGCGGACTCGGAAGACTTGCTGCCTGCTATCTCGACGGACTTGCAACAAACGGCTTCCAGTCAATGGGTTATTCGCTCAAATATGAAGCAGGTATCTTCAAGCAGAAGCTTGCAGACGGCTGGCAGACGGAGCTTCCCGATTTATGGCTTCCCTCAGGTGATGTTTGGCTTGTTCCGAGAAACGAAAGAGCAAGAGAAATCTATTTCGGCGGTCATATTGAAGAGAGCTG
>CAMYWU010000076.1 GCA_947302895.1 uncultured Clostridia bacterium
CTCATAATCTCTTTTAAGAATAAGCTGTGGGATTTCACCCTGTATGCAGGCTGAAAGACAGATAAGCCCCTCGCTGTGCTTCTCAAGCAAATCCCTGTCTATTCTCGGTTTAAAATAAAAGCCCTCTGTATATGCCAGAGAAACCATTTTTATTAAATTCTTATAGCCCGTTTCATTTTTAACAAGCAAAATAAGATGGTTATATTCCTTATCAAGCGCCTTATCCTTATCAAATCGGGTTCTCGGCGCAACATAAACCTCACATCCGATAATCGGCTTTATCCCCTGTTTTTTACATTCCCTGTAGAAATCAACGGCGCCGTACATATTGCCGTGGTCGGTTATCGCAAGCGAGGTCATCCCCAATTCCTTAGCACGAGAAACAAGCCTGTCGGGTCGGCAAGCGCCGTCGAGCAGGCTGAACTGAGTATGAAGATGGAGATGAGTAAACATTTTTATATCCTTAGTTTTTATAAATCTGCGGCTATTTCCTCAAGCCTTTTAAGTCTGTGGTTTGCGCCGCTTTTTGAAAGCGGAGGGTCAAACGAGGCTGCAAGCTCGGAAAGCGATAAATCGGGATTATCAAGCCTTGCCTGCGCCATTTCACGAAGCGGCTTTGAGAGATAATTCAGCCCTTTTTTCTTTTTTATTTTAAGTATTGCCTCAATTTGCGGCATTGATGCCTGAACGGTTTTTTCAATATTTGCCGTTTCGCAGTTTGCCTTTCTGTTTGCGGTGTTTCTTATTTCCTTAACGATTTTAATATTCATCATCTCAAACATCGATTTAACCGCACCCATAAGATAGAGAAAATCCTCAATTGCCTCGCTGTCTTTTAAATAAACAACATTATAGCCCTTGCGGGTAATAAGCTTGGGAGTCAGCTCAAATTCATTAAAAAGAGTTATAAAGCTTTTGGCAAGGTTGAGATAGGAGATATTAAATTCAAGATGATAATCCTTCTCAGGACTTGAAACAGTTCCGCATGAAAGAAATGCGCCTGCAATAAAAGCATTGGCGCAGGTTTCACATCCGAAATTTGAGAAATTAACAACAAGGTTTTTTTCACCCCCGTTATGACCGAAAAAGGTCATAAGCTTTGAAGCATTTTTCTTGCTGTTTATATCAACAGAGAAGCTTTTTCCCGAGGGAGAAACTTCTATTTTTGCATCAATATTACAAAGCTCTTTAAGCAAACGCCTAAAAAGCTCCGTGGTTCCTTCGTTTTCGCTCTGAAAGGTTATCCTTTTGAACGAAAAGTTTTTTGAAAACAGCGCCATACCATAGAGCAAGCTCCTTTTACAGCATCTGTTTTCATATTCATTTTTCAGCAGTTCGTTTTTAACCTGTGATGAAAATGACATAAATACTTATATACTACTTTCTGTCTATATCCCTGTGATTAACTGAAACATTATCCCAGTTTTCCCTGAAATACTGCGCAAGCGCTCTTGCAATTGCAACGCTTCTGTGGTTTCCGCCCGTACAGCCGATTGCAATAACAAGCTGGCTCTTGCCCTCTTTTATGTAAAGCGGATTGAGAAAATCAAGCAGGTTCTTGAGTTTATCAAGCAGAACATTTGCCTCCTTGAAGCTGAAAACATAATCATAAACCTCTTTATCAAGACCCGTTTTTGAACGAAGCTCTTCAATCCAGTATGGGTTCGGAAGACAGCGAACATCAAGAACGAAATCCGCATCTGTGGGGATTCCGTGCTTAAAGCCGAAGCTCATAACATTTATATTCATAACCTTTGTATCATCGCCAAGAAGAATCTGGGTTAATCTGGTTCTGAGCTGCTGGGTTGAGAAATCGGAGGTATCAATAACGTAATCCGCATTCTGGCGAATGGGCTTTAATACCTCTTTTTCGTATTCAAGCGCTTCTTCTGTATTGCCCGAAAACTTATCTGCATAAGGATGCTTACGGCGGGTCAGCTTATATCTCTGGAGCGCAACATGGGTTTTTATATCGAGATAAATAATGCTTACCTTATATTCCTCGCCCTTAAGATTTTCAACCGCATCTTTAAACGCCTGAAAAACGCCGCTTGCACGAACATCGGCAACTATCGCAATTTTATCATAAGAATCGGATTTTTCGATAAGCTCTATAAATATGGGGATGAGCTCGGTTGGCATATTATCTATGCAGTAATAACCGTTATCCTCCATAAAATTCATGGCAGTTGACTTGCCTGCCCCTGATACACCTGTTAAAAAAATAATTTCTTTCATAATATATTCCTGTGAAATTGAGAATTGAGAGTTGAGAATTGAGAATTTCGGGTCTTGCAGACGGCTATTATATAATCAGGTGTGGACAGCGTCCACCCGAAATTTTCCATTTTCAATTTTCAATTCTTATTCAGTTACTCTTATCTCCATTTCAAGCTTAACGCCTTTTTCGTTTTCAACCGTTTTTGAAATTCTTTCGCAAAGTCTGAGAACATCGCCGCAGGTTGCACCGCCCTTGTTGATAACAAAGCCTGCGTGTTTCTCGCTAACCTGAGCGCCGCCCTCGCTTGCGCCTTTCAAGCCGCACTCCTCAATAAGTGCGCCTGCAAAATATCCTTCGGGGCGTTTGAAGGTTGAGCCTGCCGACGGATATTCAAGCGGCTGCTTATCCTTTCTTCTTCCGAGAAGGTCATCCATCTTAGCTTTGATTTCAGCCTTATCGCCCTTTTTGAGCTTCATATAAAGCCCCGTTATTATGCATTCATTGTTATAATAAGACGAATGCCTGTATGAGAGCCCCAGTTCATCGCCTTCAAGAAAGCCCTTTTCGCCGTTTTTATCAATATGGCTGCATTTGAAAAGAACATCCTTCATCTCGCCGCCGTATGCACCTGCATTCATAAACGCAGCGCCGCCGCATGAGCCGGGAATACCGTAGGCAAATTCAAGCCCCGTTAAGCCCTCCTCAAGCGCAAGGCGGCAAGCCTTGATGAGCTGAGCTCCTGCCTGGGCAAAAATCGTTGTTTCATCAATAAGATAAACCTCTGAAAAATCCTTGCCGAGAAGAATAACGCAGGCATCTATTCCGTTATCGGAAACAAGCATATTTGAGCCGTTGCCGACAACAAGATATCTTATGCCGTTTTCGTTGCAAGCCTTAATCAGCGCAGAGATATCCTCCTCGCTTTTCGGCATAACAACAAGCCTTGCCTCGCCTCCGATTTTAAAGGTTGTATGAAGGCTCATCGGCTCATTTTCAAGATACTCAATATTCAGTTTTTTTGCTAAATCGATTATTCTTTCCAATATATCACCAATATAATCAGTTGCGGACAGAGTCCGCCCTCAATTCGTAATTCGTAATTCGTAATTCGTAATTGCTTATCAAAATTTATTTTGCTAAGCCGAGCAGCGCTGCACCGATAATTCCTGCGTCATTACCAAGGTCCGCCTTAACAACAAGGGTCTGAACCTTTGAATAAACGGAATATCTCTCTGATTCAACATATCTTCTGATAGGTCTTAAAAGGGTTTCGCCCTCGTTGCAGATTCCGCCGCCGATACAGATGATTTCGGGCTGAAGTGCGTTAACAAGATTTGTTATTCCGCAGGCAACATATTTTATGTACTGGTCAACAACCTTTATACCCGCTGAGTCGTTTCTTCTCATAGCGTCAAAAGCTGTTCTGCCCGAAACCTTGCCCTCTTCCTCAGCAAGCTGATGCATAATTGATTCGGGATTTTCTTCCATAGCAGCCTTTGTCTGATTAATAAGCGCAGTTGCAGAAGCATATGCTTCCCAGCAGCCCTTACGTCCGCAGGTGCAGGGCTCGCCGTCTACAACTATAACCATATGGCCGCATTCGCCGCCTGCATTGTTTACGCCTGCAACAATCTTGCCGCCCTGAATAATTCCTGTTCCAACACCTGTTCCGAGGGTTACGGCAACAAAGTCCTTTGAGCCGTGGCCGCTTCCTGCATAAGCCTCGCCGAGCGCTGCACAGTTTGCATCGTTTTCAACGAAAATATTATCAATTCCGAGTCTTTCGGAAAGCATTGTTTTTGCATAAATATGGTCGAAGCCGAGATTGTTTGCATATTCAATAACACCCTCGGTGTTAACCGTTCCGGGAGTTCCCATGCCAATCCATTCAACATCCTCAAAGGTTATGCCTGCAGAATCAACTGCTTCTCTGCAAACCTGAGCAATATCATCAAAAATCTCGTCTGCGGTGCGGGGCATTGCAGTTGGGCGCTTAGCCTTTGAAACGATTTTATAGCTTCCGTTAACAACTGCTGCAACGATATTTGTTCCGCCTAAATCAATTCCTATTGTAAACATAAATGAAACTCCTTTTCTTTATGAATTTTTCCAGATTTCAAGTTCTTTTTCATTTGGCTCAACGTCTTGAATTCCAAGGGAGTGCATAAGCTCCTTTGCTCCGTTATAGCCCATCTTTTTCTGACGGTTGTTCATTGCCGCTGTTTCAACAATAACCGCAAGATTTCGTCCCGGGGTTATCGGAACGGTTATAACGGGAACCTTAACATCAAGTATTTTTGTATATTCATTGTCGAGCCCGAGACGGTCATAAGCCTTTGTGCTATCCCATTCCTCAAGCTGAATAACCATATCAATTTTCTCCTGGGGCTTAACAGCGCCCATACCAAATATTCGCCTTGCATTAATAATGCCAATACCTCTCAGCTCAATGAAGTGGCGGATATTGCTCGGAGAATAGCCCTCAAGCGTTTTATCCGAAACCTTGCGGATTTCAACCGCATCATCGGCAATAAGTCTGTGGCCGCGCTTGATAAGCTCAATAGCCGTTTCGCTCTTACCTGCTCCGCTTTCTCCGACTATAAGAATACCCTCGCCGTAAACCTCAACAAAAACACCGTGGCGAGTTATTCTCGGAGCAAGCTGGCGATTGAGGAAGCTGATGAGCGCTGCTATAAACGGAGAGGTTTCCTCGTTTGTTGAAAGCAGCGGAACCTCATAGTCCTCGCAAGCGCTTATGAGATATTCGGGAATTTCAAGCCCCCTTGTTACAACCGCTGCCGCAGGATGAAGCCCCAGCCAATAGCCAAGCGCCTTATTGCGTTCATCATCGCTCATATTTTTAAGGAAGCCGAGCTCCGTCCATCCAAGTATCTGAATACGAAGCGGGTCGAAGAAATCAATATATCCCGTTAAAACAATTCCGGGGCGATTGATTTCGTTTGTTTCAATTTGTATTTCCCCTGCAGGCTTCGGAATATAAACAACATCAAGCGAATGATTCTCTATAATCCTATCCAGCGTAACGAAATATTTTTCTGACATATATTTCTCCTTGTTTAAGATAATCCATTATTGATTATATAATATATTCGCTTCAATATCAAGAATAAATAAATTAAGAAATATTTAATTTTACTTTTTGCATATAGTATGCTATAATTAGTCAACTGTTTGTGAGGTGATAAGAGTGGAAAAATTACTCAGAGTGGGCATCGGTTCAGACGCTTATTATCCGACTATCGACGGAGGATGTCTTGTTGCAAAATGCTATGCGGATATCATAAATGAAAAGCTCGGTGAGGCGGTTGTTATAACCCCTAAAAACCCTAATGCCGAAGACTATCGTTTCCCCTACCCGATTTATCGCTATAAAAGCCTTTTTACCTTCGGCGAGGGATATCCTGTTGGCTGGCCCTTCAAAGAGGTTTTTGCAAACGATGTTATTGATATGAACCTCGATATTCTCCATTCCCACTGTCCCATTGCAACAAGCTATTTTTTCAGAAGAATAAACAGAAAAAAGCGTATTCCGACTGTTTTGACCTACCATACAAAATATGAATACGATATTGAATCACGCCTGCAGTATAATATTCCGCTTAAAATGAGAGCATACGGAATGATGTCAAACAACATAAAAGCGGCTGATGAGGTTTGGATAACAAGCAAAGGAACGGCTGATTCCCTCAGGAAATTCGGCTATGAGGGCGATTATATTGTTATGCCAAACGGCTGCGATTTGCCCAAGGCTGAAATAAGCGAAAACGACCGTATGTCCATAAGAAGAAAACACAATATCCCAGCAGATGTTCCGATTCTGCTCTTCGTCGGAAGGCTTATGTGGTATAAAAATATCAGGATGATTCTTGAAGCGTGCAAGCTGCTCAAAAACGACGGACTTGATTTCAAAATGATTATGCTCGGTATCGGTCCCGATGAGGGCGCAATAAAGAAATTAACACGCAAGCTTATGCTTGATGACAGGGTTATTTTCACAGGTCAAATTAAAAGCAGACAGGATATTCAGATATACTACGGCGCCGCGGATTTGCTTGTTTTTCCCTCAACCTTTGATACAAACGGTCTTGTTGTTCGTGAGGCGGCTGCCTCCTCAACTCCTTCAATTCTTGTTGAGGGCTCCTGCGCCGCAGAGGGAATTATAGACGGCAAAACAGGCTTTCTCTGCCTTGAAACTCCCCACAGCCTTGCAAGAAAGATAAACGATATCATAGGCAATAAGGAGCTGCTTTCAAGAGTCGGCATTGAAGCCCAGAACGATATATATATTTCCTGGGAGGATTCAATAAGGAACGCCTTTGAAAGATACCGGATTGTTATTGATAAATTCAATTCAACACCGCATGAAAAATACAAATATTAAAAGACGGCGTTTGCCCAATGTCATTAAGTTAACGGGATGCCGAGGTCGTCATCCCCTACAGAATTCGTTCGATTGAGTGATGTAGGGGGCGATGACCCCAGCGCCCCATTCTGATATTCTTAACTTAATGCCATTAGGCGTTTGCCGTCTTTTAATTTTAGTGAAAAGTGAAAAATGAAGAGTGAAGAGTTTATGTTACTCGCTACGCTCGAGCAATAAAAATTAATTGACCGAACAAAGTGAGAAACCAAAACTCTTCACTTTTAACTTTTAACTCTTAACTTTTAACACTCATAAAACCATCTTGTATCCTCAAGAAAAAGATAGGTCTGTTTGCCTTCGATATAGCAGGTGTAGCGTATGCCTGCGCCGCCCGATTTAAGCGAGGCGGCAGGACGGATATCAACTATTCTGTCTATCTCAAATTCCTCATCATTATATTTCATTGAAAGAGGCATAATATTGCCCTCTGTATCAAAAATCGCCTTAACCTCGGTATAATGCTTATCGGGGTTATTATATTCGGGTGCATTAAAAGATATCA
>CAMYWU010000077.1 GCA_947302895.1 uncultured Clostridia bacterium
AGACCAAGACGGATTTTATTAACAAAGGTTCCCTCTTTCCAGGCAAGCCAAAGCTCGTTATCCTCATCAAGGCTGAGAATGAAGCGGTCGGTTTTGCCAACCTTTTCATTTAAAACGGTTGAAATCGTTGCATTAAGCATTGAAGCAAAGGTGCTTGATTTGGTGTAGAGGGGCTTTTGGTTATATTTCTTTTCAAGCTCGGTGCTGCGCTCGGTTGCGTAAAGATAATCCTTATCGGGAAGGTTCTGAAGCTGTTTTCTGAGTTTTTCCTCGTATTCCTTTTCGGGCTCGTCCCAAAGGGTTCTTGTCATATCGCTTACTGCCTTTGAAAGCAGCTCATCCTTTGAAACTGCGGCATTGATAACCAAAACGGTATCCTTATCCTCAAAAACATATCCCATCTGACCGAACAAACCGTATGCACGGTAGGTGTTTGGAATTGAGGTTCTCCAGAAGCCGTAGCCATAGCCGTGGGTAACATCGGGCTGACCCTTTTTAACGGTTGGAACCTGGTATGCCGTTGCCTGTTCAACCCAATTGCGGGGGATAACCTGCTTGCCGCCATAAACGCCCTTGTTTGAATAGCAAAGCATAATCTTTGCCAAATCCTCGGTGGACATATAAAGTCCCCAACCGCCTGAGGCGTAGCCGTGGATACCCGTTTCCCAAACGGGCTTTTTGACAATCCCGAGCGGAACGAAAAGGCGGGGATAGAGAAAATCTATAAGCGTTTCGCCGTAAACCTTGCTTATGATTGCGGAAATCATATAGAAATTATCGTTTACATACATAAACATTTTTCCGGGCTTTGCAAAGAAGGGGGCGTTTATAAATATTTTAAGCCAATCCTTTTCGTGGCGTGATTTCGCCATACCAATCATTTTTCCTGCCGTCATAGTAACAAGATGGCGCACGGTTACCTTCTTATTGTTTCCGAGAATATCATATTCAGGGAAGAATTTATTTATGGTATCATCAAGGCTGACCTTGCCCTCATCAATGGCAAAGCCGAGCGCCGTTGCCGTAATTGATTTTGAAATTGAATAAAGGATGTGCGTTGTATCGTTATCATACGGGGGATAGCAGCCCTCCGCAACAACGCATTGATTTTTAATCAGCATAAAGGAGTTTATGCCGAGGTTTTCCCTGTCGGCACGCTCGATAAACTCATAAACCGCCTTTGGATTTATGCCGTTTTCGCAGCAGGTGCTTCTTTTAATTGACTGGCTCATTTCATCACAACCGTTTAATAGTATTTTCTTCATTATACTCCAATTGTACAGTTTTTACAATACCGTTCTTCTCGCTTTGCTATATTTAAAATTATGTAAAAAAAGAGATAATAACGAAGCTTCAAAACGGCAATTTGTTGCCTTTGCCTTTGAGATATGCTATAATTATAAAAAATTAACCGAAAAGGGGATAATATTATGGAAATGAAGTTTTACAGATGCGAGCACTGCGGAAACATTATTGCAATGGTTAAGAATAAGGGTGTTCCCGTTATGTGCTGCGGACAGAAGATGACCGAGATTGTTCCGGGAACAACCGAGGCTGCAACAGAAAAGCATATTCCTGTTTTTGAAATCAAGGATAATATGCTCTATGTAACAGTTGGCGAGGTTGAGCATCCGATGCTTGAGGAGCACTATATTGAATGGATTGCTGTTCAGACCGCTTCGGGCAATCAGCGTAAGATTCTTAAGCCCGGCGATGCGCCGAAGGCAACCTTTGCTCTTGTTGAGGGCGATGAGGTTCTGGCAGTTTATGCATACTGCAACCTTCACAGCCTCTGGAAAGCAGAATAATTTATCATTAATTAAGGCAGGAAGCATTTTTGCACCGGTCTAAATTGTGCAGACAGCACAAAAGGGGCTCCTATGGTAGTTTTCTAAATTCTACCATAGGAGCCCTTTTTGTCATTGTCTACTTTTTACGGACTTGTGCACCTACTCCCGTCTGAAAAATTTTGAACGGCTAATATGCCTTTTTCGCAACGGTTGTCGTTTTAATTAAACGATGATTAACACAATGAATTTCGACTCTATTTCGGAACGAAGACCTCGACAATCGTTCCGCCGTTTTCACGGGGAGAAATAGTCAGCGTGCCGCCGCATATCATACGGAGCCTTTCCTGAATGTTTGCAAGGGCAATGTGCGGTGCGTTGTTATCGCCGTCTTTAAAGCCGGGACCTGTGTCCTCGACGGTAATAACGCTTCCGTTATTCGTTTGCCTTGTTTTAATCGTTACATAAAGCGGATTTAGCTCAGGGTCAAGCCCGTGCTTAACGGCGTTTTCAACAATCGGCTGAAGAGTCAGCGGCGGAATCCTGAAAAACGTGTGCGGCGTGTCAAATTCAACGAATAATTCATCCTCAAAGCGTGTTTGCTCAACCGCAAGATAAGCTTTTGCGTGCTCCAGTTCCTCCGTAAAGGGAATGGCGTCCTCCTTAGCCAGTGCGGTAAAGTTCTTTCTGAGATAAGTTGAAAAGTCAAGCGTAATTTTCTGCGCCTTTTCGGTATCCTGCGCAATCAGATAGTATATGCTCATCAGAGTGTTGTAGATAAAATGCGGGCGCATTTGCAAAACATTAACGCTTGCACGCTGACGGGCGATTTCCTGCTGCTGGCGTAAATTCCGCTCAATCTGTTCCGACATAATAAGCCCGAACATTGAAACGGCTGAAAGCACCGTGCTGATGTCAATCAGTACAGTAACGTCTGTAACGGTGTGTACAATCAAAACGACAGTCAGAGGAATTATTGCGATAAGAAAGCCGTGGTAATATTTGCGTGAAAGCAGTCCTTTCCAGCGGATTAAGCAGACTAAATTCAGTATCATAATTGCACCGAGCGGAATAATCAGCAGCGGAAATAAAGCTCCGCGCTGAAATTGCCCGTCAGGCGTGATATAGTAAATATGCTTTGTAAAAAAAGTGCTGGTAAGCAGGAGAAAAAATACCGTCCATAAACCGCACGCCGTTCGCAAAACGGCGCTTGTTTTTAATTCCTTTTTACAGCAATAAACGAGGTAAGCCGTCAGCATCGGTATCGGTACGGAAAGCAGCAACACCTCAAAAAATCCCGGGATGCGTCCCCATGTTGTACCGAAATACTGTTGGATAATTATATCAACAAGACTCACGAGGCTGCACGACATTAGAGCCGTGAAATAGGCAAAGAAAAATCGCTTGCTCCAGCGGTCAATCAGGGGAATTATCGCCGTAAGCCATATTCCGAGCAATGCGATTAAAAGCGCCGCGCTGATAATGGAAAAAGTGAAAATGGTGTACCACGTTATCATTCTGATACCTCTTTCGTGATGATAGGATAGCGCAATTTTGCAAGTTGCTCTCTCACCCCGTCGGCGGTGAGCGGCTTAGTCATAAAGCCGCTGGCGCCGGTGTTCCAGGCGTCAAGGGCGTAATCGGAATAAGCGGTCAGGTAAATCACGTTAGTTTTTGGGTTATAATCTAAAAACTCCCTGCAAACGTCAAGCCCGCTCGTTTTTCCCATTTCAATATCGAGAAATGCCAAATCAACCTTGTTGTGCTTTGCGTATTCAATAGCTTCAGACGGCTTGGTAAAGCTCTCAATATTTGCGCCCTTTAAAACGCTTTTCAGTATCGGAATACCGCCGTTTAATATTATCTTTTCATCGTCAACCATTATAACGTTAGGCGATGCTTTGCCCTGTGACGCTGCGTTTATCAGAAGTGAGACGTCTATATCAAGACAGTCCGCAATTTTAATCAGCATTGTGGCGTCGGGCACACGGATTCCCTTTTCCCAATGAGCAACGGCGGATTTGGTAACAAACAGCTTGCTTGCTAATGTTTCCTGCGAAAGCCCCATCTCAATTCTTTTTTGCTTTAACATTTGCGAAAATGCGTTTTTCATTCTCTAACCCCGTTTCTTTCTTAGGCATTCAGGATTCGAACACGGTTTAAAATGGCTGATTCGCCTTATCTCTGCGTTAAATATACTCGGAATACGAAAGTATTCCTGTGTTATTTGCCTTGACCTAAGCCAAATCAGCTCATTTTAAACTGCTTCGCACCTGAAATGCTTGGAATTAAGATGAAATTTGGATTTTGAGGTCGCAGCTTTACTGGCGTAATGCAAGAGTGAAAAAATTCGAATTTCGCTTAAGAACGGCATTTCAGGCGGTTCGGATTCATTTCACTCTGCCTATAAAAACAGTATACCGAATTTGTTAAATAAACACAAGAACAAAAATATATAAAAAAAAGTTGACATTCTGTCAACTTCTATTGACATAATATATATTTTTTATATGATTGAGTTGTATTTGTTATACGGTAAGGGCATCTCCGTCAGATACTTTAAAGTATACGGTCAGCTGCTCGGCGCCTTTTCCTTTAAAATACAAATAATGAATGAAAGGATTTGATAAAAATGAAATTTTCAAAGAAAATTCTTGCTGCATTTCTTGCAGCATTAATGGCAATCTCTATGATGCCGTTCACTGCATTTGCAACAGAATACGAAGCGGGTTCACAGATTTCTGGTCCCGAGCTTCAAACCGGCGATAAAATATCTTTAGAGGATACTAATATTCATGCTTTATTTGGAGGCGCTGTTTTAAAAGCAGGGCAATTCCTGGAATTTTCTTCTTATGAAGCTTGTGAAGATTGGAATAAAGCCAACGGTACCGTCACTTCTTCCGATATATATCTGTCGGACAGCAACTTTGGAATACGTGAATATTATTTTAAATATGTTGAAGACTATGATTCCGGCAAGTGCTATGTTCCTATTGATGAGAACGGCAACGTGCTTGAGTACATCCTTGTTTTGGAAAAAACAGATGATTTTGAACCAATCACCTTTGGTACTTACGTTACCTACACCGTAACATGGAAAAATGCGGACGGAACTGTTCTTGAAACCGATACCGATGTAGTAGAAGGAACAGTTCCGACATATAACGGCGCAACACCGACTAAAGCAGAGGATGCACAGTACACCTATTCTTTTGCAGGTTGGTCTCCGGCAGTTACTGCCGTAACAGGTGATGTAACCTACACTGCTGTATATAGCCAAAGCGTTCGTCAATACACTGTTACTTGGAAGAACTATGACGATAGCGTTATCGGCACAAGCACGGTTAACGCGGGTCAAACACCTGAATTTTCCGATTCAATTGGTCAAATCAAGGCGAAACCTGCCGACGAGAACCATTCCTATGAATTCACCGGATGGACTCCCGAAATCGTAGCGGCTGAAGCCGACGCGGAATACACCGCGACCTTTGTCGATGTGCTGTCAATCAGCAATGTTGACGAATGGAACAGCTTTGCCGCCAGCGTGAAGGATGGAAATACTTACAGCGGAAAAATCGTACGGATGACTGCGGATGTGGGACCTGTTACAACGATGGTTGGAGGCACATTCAGCGGCACGTTTGATGGCGGCTCTCACACATTGACGGTCAACATCTCCGGCGGGAACGCCTCTGTGGCAACATTCGAGGTTGTGAAGGATGCAACCATCCAAAACCTTACCTTGGCAGGTAGTATTACCTCCTCCGGTATTCATTCGGCGGCACTTGTAAAATCAGTCTCGGATAGCGGAACAAGCTGTACCATTAAGAATGTGGATATTTATGCCGATGTAAATTGTTCAAATAATTATTTAGGCGGATTTATCGGTCACGCCGGTACTGCAAATACGGTTAATATCGAAAACAGCATATTTGCCGGCAGTATCAATAAGACAGGCTCCGGGCAGGGAGGTTACATCGGCGGCTTTATCGGATGGAGTCAACAACTCACAGCCACGATTGACAACTGCGCCTTTACAGGCAGTTACAGCAATATCCAATCATTCAATAATATCGGCTTTTCATACAATGCTCCTACTAAAATTACAGTCAATGATTTTTATTCAAATGTAAGCGAAGTATTTGGAACAAGCGCAAATCATGGTACAAGGCTTTATACTCCAAGCAGCAGCTATCCCACTACAGTTGCGCTTGTCAATCACGGCGGTGAAAAAACCTTCTTCCATCAGCTCAGCGACGCTTTAAATGCGTGGGTGGATGGCAGCACTCTGATGCTGATGTCGGATGTGACGACAGCGAACACCATCAGCATCGGCGGTACCAAAACCCTCGACCTGAATGGGTACAAGCTGAGAATCAGCAGAAATGCCCAAGTAATCAGTGTGCAGGAAGGCGGCGACTTAACAATCAAATCCTCTGCGCAAGGCGGCGAGGTGATTGGCTGCAATGCTGACAACGCGGTTGTTGGAGGCAAAGGCCAAACGCTTACACTTGAAAGCGGCACGATTAAAACAGCTGCCAGTAATGCTATTTCAGGCACAGACGCTGTTTTTAACCTCAACGGCGGTGCAATTGAATGTACCAGTAATAGCAGTGATATGACGGTTGCGTCAGCCGTTTATTGCAAGGGCAATTGTACTGCAAATTGGAATGGAACCTCCATAACGACCAATACAGGTTGCGGATTCTACAGCAATAAAACAACGGATACTGTAAAAATCGGCGGCGGTTCATTTGCTGCAACAGCGGATACTCTGCCGGACAACGCAGGATATGTGCTTAGAAATTGCAATGTTGAAATTAAGGGTGCTCCTGTCCTGAACGGAAAGGGTATCTATCTTAGCAACGGCAGAGTCATCAATGTCACCGGCGAACTGACGAATGATGTACCCATCGGTGTGGTTATGCAGACCCCCGGCGTGTTTACATCCGGTCTTCAGGGAAATGGCGGTATCGCCAACTTCGCAAACGGTAACGGCGATGACTATGGAATCGGACTCAACGCTTCCGGCGAGGCACAGATTGTGCGTAAGTACACGGTCACCTGGAAACTCGATGAAACCACCGTTCTTGATACCGATAAGGTGATGGAAGGCACGGTGCCGACCTTTACCGGCACGGCTCCGGCTGATTATGAGGATGCGGATTACACCTACACCTTTGCAGGCTGGACTCCCGAAGTTGTTGCGGCAACCGCGGATGCCACCTACACAGCAACCTTTGCAAAAAATACCTATTCTATAACAAAGATTGCTAATTCGACACAAGGCTCAATATCCGGTCCATCAAAAGCAGAGTACTTAGACAATGTTACGTTAACAGCAACTCCTCAAGATGGTTATA
>CAMYWU010000078.1 GCA_947302895.1 uncultured Clostridia bacterium
CGTTTACCTCATACATCGCCTCGTTTGCAAGCGCATCATTTTTTGCAAATGCGCTCAAAGGAGTGCAAACAGAAATAATCAATATATTAAAAGAAAGAAAAAATGCAAGAAGCTTTTTCATATACTTGACACCTACCGCATTAAAATATATTATAATATTAACACATCAATTTGTAGAATAAAAGAGTAATTTTTATTTTTTTGAGGAGAAACTATGATATATATAACCGGAGATACCCACGGCGATATCGGCTTTTTCAAAAGCCCTGCGCTAAAAAAGCTGACGGAAGACGATACTCTTATTATCTGCGGAGATTTCGGCTTTTTATGGGACGGAAGCGATAAAGAAAAAAAGGCGCTTGAAGCGCTTAAAAAGAAGAAATATACTATTTGCTTTTTAGACGGCGCCCACGAAAACTATGATATGCTAAGCGCATATAAGCCATACAGATTCAAGGGCGGAAACGCAAACAAGATTGCAGATAATATCTTCCGTCTTTTAAGGGGAGAGATTTTCACCTTTGAAAAGAAAACCTTTTTCTGTATGGGCGGCGGCGAAAGCGAGGACGCTTATATGCGAACCGAGGGCGAAAGCTGGTGGAAGGAGGAAATGCCCTCCTCCGAGGAGCTTTTAAACGGCGCAAAAAATCTTAAGGATGCGGAATATAAGGTTGACTATGTTTTAACCTATGAAGCTCCCGCACTTGCAAAGGATTTCATCAGGCTTCATTCGCATAAGGAAATGCACTTAACTCCTCTGAACACCTATCTCCAGGAGCTTATGAAGAGCGTTGAATATGAGCATTGGTTCTTCGGCTCGCTTCATATGGATTTGAACATCAGCAAAAAGATGACAGCAGTATTTAATGAGGTAATAAAATTGTGATTTGCCTTGCAAATCACAATTCAGTGTGAAGAGTGGAGAGCGGAGTTATGGTTACTCGCTGCGCTCGAACAATTAATTATAATCTTAGCAATGCGACCCGAAACTCCACTCTACACCCTCCAAACTTCAAACTAAAAAAGTAACGGCATCTTTCGATGCCGTTATATTTTTTAGTAAATACCCTGCTCGAGCATTGCCTGGGCAACCTTCTCGAAGCCTGCGATATTTGCGCCTGCAACAAGGTCGTAGCCAAGACCGTACTTCTCAGCAGCTTCCATTGAATTATTATGGATATCAATCATTGCCTGATGAAGTCTTGCATCAACTTCCTCAGCAGTCCAGCTGAGACGAGCGCTGTTCTGGCTCATTTCAAGACCTGATGTGCAAACGCCGCCTGCGTTAACAGCCTTTGAAGGAGCAATGATAACGCCTTCGGTTTCTCTGAAGAGGTCGAATGCATCCTCAGTTGTTGGCATATTTGCAACCTCGATATAATACTTGGTTCCGTTTGCAATAATCTTCTTTGCTTCCTCAAGAGTTACCTCGTTCTGAGTTGCGCAAGGCATTGCAACATCAACCTTAACGCCCCAGGGCTTTTCGCCTGCATGGAATTCGCAGCCGAACTTATCAGCATAATCCTGAGCCTTATCCCTGCCCGATGCTCTCATCTCAAGCATAAAGTTGAGCTTTTCCTCGGTTGTAATTCCTTCGGGATCATAAACATATCCGTCGGGACCTGAAATTGTTACAGCCTTACCGCCGAGCTCTGCAATCTTCTTTGCAGCGCCCCATGCAACATTACCAAAGCCGGAAAGAGCAAAGGTTTTGCCCTTGATATCATCGTTTTCATGCTTGAATACTTCGCAAGCATAGTAAACTGCGCCGAAGCCTGTTGCCTCAGGTCTGATAAGCGAACCGCCGTATGTAAGTCCCTTACCTGTTAAAACGCCGTTTCTGAAAGAATCGGTTATTCTCTTATACTGTCCGAAAAGGAAGCCGATTTCTCTTCCGCCAACGCCGATATCGCCTGCGGGAACGTCCACATCAGGACCGATATGACGATAAAGCTCTGTCATAAATGCCTGGCAGAAACGCATAATTTCGCCATCGCTCTTTCCTCTCGGGTCGAAATCAGAGCCGCCTTTACCGCCGCCCATCGGAAGTCCTGTTAATGAATTCTTAAATGTCTGCTCAAATCCAAGGAAATAAATAACCGAAGGATTAACTGTGGGATGGAAACGAAGTCCTCCCTTGTAGGGGCCGATAGCAGAGTTGAACTGAACACGGTAGCCTCTGTTTATCTGAGTTTTACCCTCATCGTCAACCCATGCAATACGGAAGGTGATGAATCTTTCAGCCTCAACCATTCTGCCGAGAATGTCGTATTTCTCATACTCGGGATGTTCTGCAACAACCTTGTCGAGAGAACCCAAAACCTCTTTAACAGTCTGAATAAACTCGGGTTTTTCAGCATCTCTCTTCTCAACAGTCGCAATAACTCTTTCAATGTACTCGTTCAAAAGTATCACTCCTTATTTAGTTTTTATAATTAGGCAATAATATTCTAATCCCATTTTTTTACATTGTCAATAAAATATGTAAAAAACATAAAATATACGCATATAAAAAATATTCACTGAGCAAAAGCGTATACAGGGGTCAGACCCCTGTATACGCTTCTGTCTGCTGAGTGCTGCGTGCTTACGCAACGTCGTCGAACTTAAACTCGCCGTCCGTGAAATCAACGGTACATTTTGAATTTGGTTTGATTTTTTCTTCAAGAATAAGCTCGCTCAGAGCGTCTTCAATTTTGGACTGGATTGCTCTTCGAAGCGGTCTTGCGCCGTATACCTTATCAAAGCCCTCTTTTGCAAGCTCGTCAATTGCGGCATCCGTGAAATCAAGCTCAATATCCATATCCTTAACTCTCTTTTTAAGAGTTTCAAGCATTCTCTTTGCGATTTCCTTGATATCATCCTCTTCAAGCTGATTGAAAACGATAATCTCATCAAGTCTGTTGAGAAATTCGGGCTTAAAGGTTTTCTTCAAATCGCCCATAACAAGCTCTTCAATGCTCTTGTTTTCATCGCTTTCGCCTCCGAAGCCGAGAGCTTGCCTCTGCTCGGTTATCTTTGAAGCGCCAACATTTGAGGTCATTATTATAATCGCATTTTTAAAGGATACCTTTCTTCCCTGGGAATCGGTTAAAACGCCGTCCTCAAGAATCTGGAGAAGCATATTAAAAACATCGGGATGAGCCTTTTCAATTTCGTCGAAAAGAACAACGCTGTATGGCTTGCGGCGAATCTTTTCGGTGAGCTGACCGCCCTCATCAAAGCCAACATAACCCGGGGGCGAACCGATGAGCTTTGAAACCGTATGCTTTTCCATATATTCGCTCATATCAAGCTTTATTATTGCATTCTCATCGCCAAACATAGCCTCGGCAAGAGTTTTGCAAAGCTCTGTTTTGCCAACGCCCGTGGGTCCGAGGAAGATGAACGAGCCAATGGGACGGTTTGGATTTTTGAGCCCGACTCTGCCCCTTCTTATTGCCTTTGCAATTGATTTAACCGCTTTATCCTGTCCTACTATTCTCTTATGAAGAATCTCTTCCATATTGAGAAGTCTTTCGCTCTCCTCTTTGGTAAGCTGGCTTACGGGAATACCCGTCCAGCTTGAAACAACCGCCGCAATTTCATCGGTTGTTACAGATTTAACATCGTGGGAAGAAGCGTTTTTCCACTTATCCTTTTCGCCTGCAAGCAGCTCTTTAAGCTGATTTTGCTTATCACGGAACTTTGCAGCCGATTCAAAATCCTGCGAGGTTATTGCCGATTGCTTTTCCTGCTCAAGGCGCTTGATTTCCTCCTCCATATCCTTTAAGTTCTGGGGAAGGGTCTGAGCGTTAAGACGAACAACCGAAGCCGCCTCGTCAATACAGTCTATCGCCTTATCGGGAAGGTATCTGTCGGCAATATATCTTGAGCTCATTTTAACTGCGCTTTCAATTGCCTCATCGGTTATCTTAACCTTATGATGAGCCTCGTATCTGTCTCTGAGCCCTTTAAGAATTTCAATTGCTTCCTCCTCAGTTGGCTCGCCAACGCTTACGGGCTGAAAACGTCTTTCAAGAGCTGCATCCTTTTCGATATTCTTTCTGTATTCATCAATCGTTGTTGCGCCGATAACCTGGATTTCTCCCCTTGCAAGCGAGGGCTTTAGAATATTTGCCGCATCAACTGCGCCCTCCGCTGCGCCTGCACCGATGATTGTATGAACCTCATCAATAAAGAGGATAACCTCCTTTGCATCACGAACCTCATCCATTGCCTTTTTGATTCGTTCCTCAAAATCGCCCCTGTATTTTGTTCCTGCAACCATTGAAGTTAAATCAAGCGCAATGATTTTCTTGTTTCTCAGAAGCTCGGGAACCTCATCGGAAACAATCTTAAGCGCAAGTCCCTCTGCAATAGCGGTTTTGCCGACTCCGGGCTCACCGATTAAGCAGGGGTTATTTTTATTCCTGCGTGATAAAATCTGAATAACCCTCTGAATCTCCTTTTCCCTGCCGATAACGGGGTCTATTTTTCCCTGCTTTGCAAGCTCGGTTAAATCCTTGCCGAATTCATCAAGGGTCGGAGTTTTGCTCTTTCCTTTTTTGCCCTGTTTTGATGAATGACGCTCGTCGGTTTCGCCGTTTCCTATTGAAGAAGCAAGCTCGTCAAGAAGCGAATTTTCGTCAACGCCGAGCTCGTTTATGAACTTAACGGCATATGAATCAGTTTCTTTAACAAGCGAAATAAGCAGGTGCTCCGTTCCAACAAAGGAATGGCTCATTCCTCTTGCAATCTGGAAGGAAAGCTCAATAATTCTCTTTGAACGTGGAGTGAAATCATCGGGTGAAAGACGGGTTGGTTTTCCGCTTCCGATTTGCTCTCTGATCAGCTCATCAACCTGCTCAGGAGTTATTCCCTTTTCGTTCAGGGCTGCCGCACCAAGCCCCGTTCCCTCTTTTAATAATCCGTATAAAATATGCTCGCTGCCGATATAATTATGACCGTAGTTTTCAGCAGCCTTTATTGCAAGGTTTAATACCTCGTTTGCCTTTTGTGTGAAAGAATTGAATCTATACATAGTAATCGTCCTCCTTTATAAGTTGCGCGCTGCGCGCCATGCGTTGCACGTTGTCGGGTGCTGCGCACAGCAATTTATTATTGTTCGAGCGAAGCGAGTAACCTAAAACGCACAACGCATGGCGCAGAACACAAAACGAATAAATCGCTTACGATTTATTCAAGCTTTTCCCGAATAATCTGCGCCCTGAGATTATCACACATTGATTGCGTCAGCTCTGCTTCGGCGCTGTCTATGAGGGATGCATTCTGTAAATCGAAAAGCATCTCCCCGATTGTTTTATATTCTATGTTGAAATATCCGAGCGAAACACCCAGACGAAGAAGCGAAAGGCTGTTTAAAAATTCATCGCCATCAAGCCTTCTTGCTGTTTTGAGTATGCCCAGAGTTCTGTATATTCTATCCTCAAATTCAATATTTTCTTTAAGCGCTTCTCTTGCCGCTCTTTCCTGCTTGACAATCTGGTCGCAGATTGCATTAACATTATCAATAGCGCTTTTTTCGCTTATTCCAAGGGATACCTGGTTTGAAAGAATGAAGATATCCCCTGCGCCGCCCTTATACATCTCACGCAGCGAAAGACCGAGCTTGCCAACCATTGAGGAGAGTCGGTAGATTGAATTATTCTCCCTGAGCGCAGGCAGATGAAGCGCAAATGAAGCCTTAAGACCTGTTCCGAGATTAATCGGAGAAGCTGTTAAAAAGCCGAGTCTTTGCGAATATGCGAGCCTGAGAGAGGATATGAATATGTCATCAAGCTCGTTTGCCTTTTTGTATGCCTCTTCAAGATTCTGACCTGCTTCAAATGCATTTATTCTGATATGGTCCTCCTCACAGAGCATAATTGAAACATCCTCGTTTTTCGATAGCATAAAAGATGCCCACTCTTTGTTTTTTAAATGCTCCTTGCTGATTAACTGCCTTTCGCAGTATGATGCCGCTTTTGCGGTTTTTAAATCAGAAAGATTAATCATATCAAATTCATTTGCAAGCGCTGAGCTTTTTATTGCTGCAAAAAGCTTTTTTGAAACGCTCTTTCTTACCTCGGCGCTCATTCTCTCGGGAAAGGGCGCATCTGCAAGATTTCTTGCAAGTCTTATCTTTGAATAAAGCACAACATCCGAATTATTCCCGTCGCACTGATACCACTTACTTTCCATTCTTACGCCTCCTCGCCGTTTAACTCATTGATTTTATCCCTGATAACTGCCGCATCCTCGTAGCGCTGCTCCTGAACAGCCTTTTTAAGCTCCTCCTTAAGCGCTTCAAGCTCGCTCTTTTCCCCGTTTGCTTCGTTGGAATCTGGCTCTTCGGTATAGGTTACGCTTTTGCCGACATGCTTCGTTCTGCCGTGGAGCTTTTCAATGCTCGGGCTGAGCTTATCCTCAAACTTCTCATAGCAGTTTGCGCAGCCAACCCTTCCCGAATTAACAATATCATTAAATGATGAGCCGCAATAGGTGCAGCGGTCTATTCCCGTCAGCGAATTAAGCGCTGAAACGCCTGCGCCGAGAAGGTTGCCGAACATCGAATCCATTGAGAACGCATCAAAATCAAACTCCTCCATAACTCCAAGCTCTTTTGCGCATTCGGAGCAGAGATGCATTTCTTCTCTTTTTCCGTTTATAACCTTTGTGATATGTGTGTTTGCCTCGTTTTCATGGCAATGTGTGCATTTCATAAAAAATTCCTCCTTGTAGTCTGGTTGCGCGCCTCGCGCTTTGCGTTGCACGTTTTAGGGTCGCTTTGCTCCGATTATATTATTGTTTGAGCGTAGCGAGTAACCAAGAACGTGCATCGTGTAACGCATAACGCAAAACTAATTAATGTACGCCAGCAGCATTAATTTAAGCTGTTTGGCTCTTATTATATTTGCCGCTTCCTTATCTATTCCTCTGAAATTGTTTTCGCTGATAACGGCAAGCATCATATTCGCCGCTTTATCGCTTATCAGCTTCTGATAGTTACAGTTAATTATATGCGCCTTAGCCGTTCTTTCATCAATCGAATTTCCTATGCTGTTGATAAGGCTCATAATAACGCTGTCCTTGCTTTCGGCACGAGTTATAAGAATGTA
>CAMYWU010000079.1 GCA_947302895.1 uncultured Clostridia bacterium
CAGGTTTGTTCCACGATTTTGCCGGAAGAACGGACACTTCGGGTGCAATGATAACCGGAGTGATACATATCGGAATAGCAATCGGAATTATTATAGCCCTTTATAAGCTGTTTTTATCGCTTTCTATGGAGTTCTTTTCAACGTGGGGCGATATTTTCACAAGGAAAATAAAGGGAAGCACTCCGAGTCCTAAAAGAAAGTTTATGTATTATTCGCTGCTTTCCTTTGCTCCAATGCTTTTCTGGCTGATACCAACGGGCAAAAACGGCTTTCTTTTCAGCCTGCTCAAAAAAACAGGCTATAATGCAACTGTATTTGATGACGGAATTTTCTTTTTGATAACCGGTGCGCTGCTTATGCTTGCAATAAGACAACTCAACTCGTTTTTGCACTTGTTACAGGCTTTGCAAGTTTATTGCTTCTTCCCGTTTCGGGACTTAGCTTTATCGGCGGTATTTTCTGCATTTTAATGCTCCTCGGAGTAAGCAAAAAAATATCTATGAGATATGCATTTGTTCTTGCAGCGCCCGTTTTAATCGTTTTGGGAATAATCGAAATCTGCACAGCAGCAACTCCCGCAGGAATTGTTGCAATAATTATCGGACTTGTTCTCAGCGCAGGCGTTTCGTTTATCTGCGTTAAGATTTTGCAATGGGTTATAAATAATGATAAGCTTAAATACTTTGCTTACTATGATTTGGGTATCGGCGTTATTGCGCTGATTATAGGAATATTCGAACTGATTTTGAAATAAGAGGATGTTTTAATGGCAAATAAAAAAACACAAACAAAAAAATCTGCGCCTAAAAAAACTCCGCAAAAGGAGAGGGAAGCGCAGATAAACGAAAGGGATATTCAAAGAAGCGAGGATAGCCTCAGGGTTGTTTCAATAGTTATCTTTGCGCTTTCGCTTCTCTTTTTCTTCGTTGCAGTTATAAGCGGCGAGGGAGTATGGAGAGCTGTACATAATTTCTATCTCGGCTTATTCGGATGGTTTGCATCGGTTGTATTTCCGTTGCTCTGCCTTGTTTATTCGTTTTTGTTTACGATAAAGAAGCCGAAAAAGAGTATGACTTTTGAAGCGATTGCAATATTTCTTCTTGTTTTGCTTTCTTCAAGCTTCATACATATCGTAAGAAACCAGACAGGCGATGCTTTTATTGATTCAATCAAGAGCGCATATACTCTTGCGCCATCAACCTTCAACGGAGGCTTTTTCGGTGCGGTATTCGGCTGGCTGCTTTTAACTCTTGGAAAAGCGCCTGCAATAATCGTTGTTTTAATTCTTGCGTTTACCGATATTCTTCTTTTATTCAAGGTAACTGTTAATCAGTTCTTTAAAAACACGGCAAAGCCGATTAAAAAGGTTGCCGAGAAGGCTGCTCCATATATTGAAGAGCGCCGTGAGAGAAGAAAAATGCAAAACATCGATATTCCTCTTGATGACGACCCGTTTAAGGAAGATGCCGAAAAGGGCAAACGCAGACGTAAAAAGAATGAGGAAAAAGCTCCTGAGGATGATGACCCGATGGCGGAAATCATTCGTGAAATGAATGAAAAAAGCAGAAAGAATCAGGAAAACCCAGCGCCTCAGAAGAGCAAGAGCATTGATGAAATAATTGAGGATAAAAACAAGGAAAAGGAAAAAGAAAAGGAGAAGGAAAAGAGCTCCGAGCCTCTTCCTGAGTTTACAGTTTCCAAGGAGGATATGAATTCAAGCGTTGCGGAATACAGAATTCCGCCAATTGATATTCTCAATCCTGCAAAGCAAACCAAATCAAAGAATATGCAAAGCGAGCTTCGTTCAAATGCAGAGCTGCTTATAGATACGCTTGCTTCCTTCGGTGTTGCCGCAGAGATAACCGATATCTCACAGGGACCGACTGTAACACGATATGAGCTAAAGCCCGCACCGGGTGTAAGAATTAATAAAATAACAAATCTTGCAGACGATATTGCGCTCAATCTTGCTGCAACCCACGTCAGAATAGAAGCTCCAATCCCCGGAAAATCCGCTGTTGGTATTGAAATACCAAACAGCACCAAAAACGGCGTTTCTATGCGTGAACTTATTGAAACAAGCGAGTTTGAAAACCAGAAATCGCTTCTTACAGCAGGGCTTGGAAAGGATATTTCGGGCAACAATATCTATTGCGATATCTCAAAAATGCCCCACCTTCTTATTGCGGGAACAACAGGTTCTGGTAAATCTGTTTGTATGAATTCAATCATAGTTTCAATTCTCTATAAGGCAAAGCCCGAGGATGTTAAGCTTCTTATGATTGACCCGAAAAAGGTTGAGTTTTCAAAATATGAAAACATTCCGCATTTGCTCGTTCCCGTTGTAACAGACCCGAGAAAAGCTTCGGGTGCGCTCGGATGGGCTGTTAGCGAAATGCTCAGAAGATATCAGTGCTTCTCCGATACGGGAGTCAGAAATATTGAGGGCTATAATAAATTCGTTAAAAAGCACAGCGATATGGAGCCGATGCCCAAGGTTGTTATCTTTATCGATGAGCTTTCAGACTTGATGATGGCTGCCCCGAAAGAGGTTGAGGATTCAATCTGCCGTTTGGCTCAGATGGCTCGTGCAGCAGGTATGCACCTCGTTATTGCAACCCAGAGACCTTCGGTAGACGTTATCACAGGTCTTATCAAGGCAAACATTTCTTCAAGAATTGCGCTTACCGTTTCCTCGCAGATAGACTCAAGAACAATTCTTGATGCAAGCGGCGCTGAAAAGCTCCTCGGAAACGGTGATATGCTCTATTCACCAATCGGCTCCAGCAAGCCGCTTCGTGTTCAGGGCTGTTATGTAAGCGATGAGGAAATCGAAGAGCTCTGCGAGTTTATTAAAAAGCAGGGCGAGAGCCAATACAGCGAAGAAATCCAGAAGGAAATCGAAAACAAGGCGGCTCAGGAAAAGGGCGCTTCCTCTCCGTTTTCCGGCGAGGAGAGCGATGAGGCTCTTGACCCGCTCTTTGAGAAGGCTGTTGAGGTTATCCTTGAAAACGGACGAGCTTCAACCTCCTTCCTTGAAAGGAAGCTCGGCGTTGGTTATTCAAGGGGCTCAAAGATTATGGACCAGGTTGAAGAAAAGGGCATAATCGGTCCTCAGGACGGCGCAAAGCCAAGAGAGATTAGGATTAATATGCAGCAGTGGATTCAGATGAAGGCAAATGGCGGTGTTGATTTCACAAATGAAAACACCGAGCAGATGAGCTTTGAAGAAGAAACTTCTGAGGAAACAGACGATTTTGATATAGATTGATGAATAGCTTTCTTCCTATCAGCAAAAAGGATATGCACGATAGAGGATGGGAACAGGTTGACTTTGTTTATATAACAGGGGACGCATATGTTGACCATCCTTCCTTCGGCGCAGCCATTATAACAAGAGTCCTTGAAGCAAAGGGCTTCAAAGTAGCCGTACTAAGCCAACCCGATTGGCATAGCACGGCTGATTTTGTTCGATTCGGTAAGCCAAGGCTTGCGTTTCTAATAACGAGCGGAAACATTGATTCAATGGTTGCTCATTATACTGTTGCAAAGAAAAAACGCTCCGTTGATGCCTATACGGCGGGCGGAGCTATGGGCAAGCGCCCCGACAGAGCGGTTCAGGTATATTCAAAAACGGTTAAAAGCATCTATCCCGATGTTCCCGTTGTTATTGGCGGTCTTGAAGCCTCGCTTCGCAGATTTGCCCACTACGACTATTGGGATGATGAAATAAAGCCGAGCATACTCCTTGAAAGCCAGGCTGATTTGCTCATTTTCGGAATGGGCGAAAACCAGATAATTGAAATGGCTCAGCGCCTTGATGGCGGAGAGAGCATAAGCGATATGCACGATATTAAGGGTACAACCTATGCCGTTGATGTTCGTGAAACTCCGTATATCGGCGTTGAATGTCCTTCGCTTGATAATGTAAGAAATTCAAAAACGGAATATGCAAAAGCCTCCCGTATTCAGCAGGATGAGCAGGACCATATAAGAGGCAAGGTGATTAAGCAAAAGCACGGCAAACAAATGGTTGTGCAAAATCCGCCGATGCCTCCGCTTACAACCGAGGAGCTCGACTGGGTGTATTCACTTCCTTATCAGAGAGCGTACCACCCTGTATATGAAGCTCAGGGCGGTGTTCCTGGCATTCAGGAGGTTGAGTTTTCAATAACCCATAACCGTGGCTGTTTCGGCGCTTGCAATTTCTGTTCAATTGCGTTCCATCAGGGAAGATATGTAACAACAAGAAGTAAAGAAAGCATAATTGAAGAAGCAAAGAAGCTTACTCAAATGCCGAATTTCAAGGGCTATATCCACGATATCGGCGGACCGACTGCCAATTTCAGAAAGCCCTCCTGTGAATTTCAGAAGGAGCATGGACTTTGCAAGGGCAAAAAGTGCCTTGCGCCAACTCCCTGTAAAAACCTTGAAGCCGACCACAGCGAATATCTTGATATACTCAGAAGCGTTAGGGAGCTACCGAAGGTTAAAAAAGTGTTTATCCGTTCCGGCATAAGATATGATTATCTGCTTGAGGACGGGGATGATACCTTTTTCAGAGAGCTTGTTAAATACCACGTTTCAGGTCAGCTTAAAGTTGCTCCCGAGCATTGCAGCGCTGCTGTGCTTGATAAGATGGGAAAGCCACATATTGAAGCTTATATTGAGTTTTCAAAGCGATATTTCAAGTATACGGGCGAGATAAATAAGGAGCAGTATTTGGTTCCTTATCTTATGAGCAGCCACCCGGGTTCAACGCTGAATGACGCAATTGAACTTGCGCTGTTTTTAAAGAAAAAGCATATACGTCCCGAGTAGGTTCAGGATTTTTATCCAACCCCGGGAACTATATCAACAACAATGTATTATACAGGGCTCGACCCCTATACAATGCAGGAGGTTTACTGCGCTAAAAATCCGCACGATAAGGCACTGCAAAGGGCACTATTGCAGTATTTCAACTCGAAAAACAGGGCTCTTGTTGAGGAAGCGCTTAAGCGTGCGAAGAGGTATGATTTAATAGGCAACGGTGAAAACTGCCTTATCAGCACACCTAAAAATTCCCAAAACAGCAGGCAGCATAAGCCCCGAAATAATCAGCCTCGCAGAAAAGGAAAGAAAAATGAAAAGCGATAAAAAGCAAACAGTTTTTATGATTGGAATAGTTTTTCTTATCCTTGCAGGCATAATGCTCTATGTAACTCTGAAAGCGCCGCATATTTATGAAGGCGAGGATTATTCCTATAGTACAGCCATTTCCACAACAAAGGAAACGCTGAGCGTTAAGTATCCGCTTAATATCAATACCGCTAGCGCTCAGGAGCTTGCAGCTGTTGAGGGAATGAGCGAGGAAAACGCTAAGGCGATAGTTGCATACCGCCAGGAAAACGGCGCATTCAGCGATGTCAGCGAAATAATGAACATAAAAGGAATCGGCGAAAAAACTTATTATAATGTTGCGCCGTATTTGGATGTATGATTAAAGAAGCATTAAAAGAGCTTTCATATGCGGTTTTTCCCAAGAGATGCGAGCTTTGCGGCGAGGTTGTTGAGCTTGATGCAAAGCTGTGCGAGGATTGTATGAAAAGCGAGAGAATAACGGGAAAGCTCTGCAATAAATGCGGAAAACCAAAAGAGGATTGCTCCTGCGATAAAAGAACACGAACTCCCGAATATAAGAGGGTTATTGCGCCATATTACTATGAGGGAAGCATTGCAGCGGGCGCAAACAGGTTTAAGGATTACGGCTTCCCCGAACTTGGCTTGAAAATGAGCGAGGAAATTATAAGTATCATTGATGAGCAGTATAAGGACATTGAATTTGATATTGTAACTTTTGTTCCGCTTACTAATGAGAAGCTGAAAAAGAGGGGATACAATCAATCCGAACTGCTTGCAAAAAAGATTGCGGAGCATATGGTTTTGCCCTGCCTTGAGCTTGTTTCAAAAATTCGTGAAACTCCTCAGCAAAAGAGAAGCAACGCAAGACAGAGAAGAGTTAATTTGAGAGGCTCCTTTGACCTTGCAAAGGATATACGGGTTGAAAACAAAACCATTCTGATAATAGACGATATCAAAACAACGGGCAGCACGCTTAATGAGTGCGCCTATGTTCTGAATGCCTATGGCGCAAAAGCGGTTTATGCCGCCGCTTTCTGTATGACAAAGTAGAGGAAAATATATGAAGAATAGCAGCTCATATTTTCAAAACAGGGATTGCGAGTTTTTCCCTTGCCACAAAACAGGGGAGGGAGAATATTTCAACTGCCTTTTTTGCTTCTGTCCGCTTTATACCCTAGGGGATAAATGCGGAGGAAACTTTGTTTATACCGATAAAGGAATAAAGGATTGCTCAAATTGCACACTCCCGCACAGCAAAAAAGGATATGAATATATCAATGAAAGATTTCCCGAGCTTTCAGAGCTTGCAAAGCAAAAAAGAACTTGAAAAAGCACAAGGAAAGTGTTAGAATATCAACGCTGAATGAATAAGCGAGTATGGCGGAATTGGCAGACGCGCTAGATTTAGGATCTAGTGGGCAAACCCGTGCAGGTTCAAGTCCTGTTACTCGCACCAAAAAATGGGAAGGCACAAAAGTGCCTACCCATTTTATATTGTTACAGAAATAAAATTCCTGTAATGCATATCCTGTAATGCATATATAATTTGAAACTAATTAAGTATTTTTTCTTGCAATTATTTTTATATGTTGTATAATAAACTTTGAGTTATAATGTTGAAAAAATATATCTGTTTGGAGTGGTATAGTGAGAATATTATTTATTTTTATAATTGCCTTTGATATTATTATTCTGGGGGCAGGTCTGTTTTTTATCTTTGATAAAATCAGAAGGAAGTTTAAGAAAAGTCATCATTTAACTTTTCACGCCTTTGAAAAGAATGGTTCCCATGGTTATACTCTTGAGGACGATGATGAAAACAGCATTTATTACGCTTTAATAAATGGCGAGGTTGATGAGTTTGCTATGTTCAAATTCACCAATGGCAAAACAAAGTTTTCAAACACTCATAAGGTTTCAGGACCAGGCAGAAACAGCCAGGCTCAGAATT
>CAMYWU010000080.1 GCA_947302895.1 uncultured Clostridia bacterium
TTATCCTTAACTCCGTTTGCCGCCTGAATTGTTGCAATCATCAGTTCGTCGCTGTTAACGTCTGCAAAGCTAATGTCATAACCGTTATAACGAATCAACTGTGCAATAAAATGCGCTGATTCCTTGTATTGCTTTTACGGCAGCGATATACTCTGCCATTGTGATTTCTTTATTCAGCAGTTTTTCGCACAGCTTTTTGTATTCGGGCAGGACAACAAAACCTTCCATTTCGAGGGAGGCAGTTGCATTATTAATAGCTCTTTCGTTAATCGGGCTCATAATATCACTCCTGTCATATCCACATTATTATATACCATTTTCACATAACAATCAAGCATTAATGCTTTTATCCGCCGAACGTCAACCACTTGCCAACCAACAACTGCACAAACCGCCTAAACACGCGATAAAAATGATTATCAGACCGTAAACTCCGACCATAAATGCCGAGGGGTCGATGCCCTCGGCATTTTTCTATTAATCAGTTTACCTAATCCTCAAACCTCTCATATCCCCACCACTCGGGCATCAGCTCTTTTAATCTAACCGTTTTCTTTGTTTCGAGGTCGAGAAGTATTTCAATTTCGCCGCTTTCTTTATTGAGCTGCATTAAATGCTCAAGGCTTGCGCCGCAGGGCATACCTGTTTTGCCGTTTGGCATAAGGGCAACAAGCTTATCAATTTTGCTTTCGCCGTTGGTTAGCATATTTGCAACAGCGTTTCTTTCCGCACACATACCAAGCGAGCAGGCTGTATCAATGCAGACTCCGACATATATATTGCCGGCTTTTGTTAATATCGCCGCCGAAACGCCTCCTGCTTCAACGAAAGGCGAAACCACTCTGCCGTTTTGAACTTTTTTTGCAGCGGCGTATAATTCGTTCCATACGTTTTCCATACTTTTAAACGCTCCTATTAAAACAGCTGACCGGGAAGCTTAAGCTTCTCTTTTTCGGGGAAGCTTTTATCAAATTCCTCGGCTTCCTTTTCATCAACAAAATACCCCTGAGGAGTTGAATACTCCCCTGTTATTTTGTTTAAATATCCCTCTTTGAGCTCTTTGCAGAGGAAGAATGAAGCGTCTTCGCCCTCGGGCAAGCCGTGGTAGCGAACGCCAAATTCGCTCGCATATGTAAAACCGCTCTTGCCGTAAAAATCAATATTACCTTCAAAGCAAACAGCGCCGAAGCCCATTTCGGCAGCCTTTTCAAGCGAATAATCAAGGAGTTTTTTGCCGTAGCCCTTGCGCTTTAAATCATTTGCAATGCAGATTGGTCCCATTGCAAGAACGGGAACATCCTCGCCGCTGTCGGCTTTTATATTTGCCTTAACAAAAATATTCTGACCGATTATTCTTCCGTCTTGCTCCATAACAAAATCAAGCTCTGAAACAAAATCGGGATTGCTGCGCATAGTATGCATAACATAGTGCTCAAGGCAACCCGGACGGTAAACGTTCCAGAAGCTATCTCTTATAAGTTCTTCAACCGCTCTGAAATCCTTTTCCTCTTCCAAACGGATTATATAATCTTTTTCCATATTTATCTTCTCGCAATGACACAGGGGGACGCACCGTTTTCAAAGGAACGTCCCCCTGTATCATCGGGTGCACTTTCTTATTTCTTTATCTCAATAACAAGCTGCTCGAGGTTGGCATAGATGCTTTCAACCTCGCAGTCGGCATATTCCGAGAAATCCTCGCCCTCGATATCGTTTGTTTCAAGAACAATATCATCGCAATCATTTTCGCTGTCGAAGACTCTGATTAAAACATCGCCCTGAACCATTGCTTCATCAATCAGTGTTTGTAATGTCATAATAATTGCTCCTTTGCAATACCGGGATTATTTTATCATATCGTGCTCTTTGATATAGTCAACAACCTCATCAATAGTTGTAAACGCAAGAGCAACAGTTGTGTCGGCAGCACCGTAATAAATTGCAATTCTGCCGGTTTCGCTGTCTGTTAACGCAGCGCACGGGAAAACAACGTTCGGAACATCGCCAACGCATTCATAGAGCTCGTGGGGCGCAAGAAGGAAGGAATCAGCTCTGTGAAGAACCTTCCAAGGCTCGTCCCTGTCGAGAATTGCAGCGCCCATAGCGTATGTAAAGCCGTTGCAGCTTGTTAAAACGCCGTGGTAGAAAAGAAGCCAGCCCTCGTCTGTTTCAATGGGGGTAGGACCTGCGCCAATCTTGGTTGTTTCCCAGAATTTTTCGGGCTTCATAACAAATTTATATTTGCCCCAGTATTCCAAATCCTTACTTCTCTGGATAAAGATATCACCATAGGGAGTATGTCCTCTGTCGCAGGGACGGATAAGCAAAAGATATTCATCATTTATCTTTCTCGGGAACAATACGCCGTTTCTTGCAACAGGATAACACGCATCCTCTTTCTGCTCCCAGGTTTTGAAATCCTCTGTTACGGCAATGCCGATTGTTGTTCCCTGAGGAGTGAGATTAACCCAGGAAAGATAATACTTACCGTCGATTTCGCAAAGACGGGGGTCATAGCCGTGGAAAATAACCTTTTCATCAAGCTCCCAGTGGATTGCATCCTTGCTGTAGCCTGTTACAATATTGTGGTAACGGGTTCTGTCGTCAACTCTGAAAACGCCTGCAAAGCCGTCTCCGTACGGAACAACAGCGGAGTTGAAAATACTGTTTGCGAAGAATAAATCATCCCTTGTGATAATCGGGTTTTCGGTGTATCTCCAAACGGGATACTGATAGCCCTCAGGCTTATCCTGCCAGGGAATATTCGGGATTGCCGGTCCTAAAATCTTTGCCATATTGACGCCTCCTATTTTTTAATCTGAATTTGTATTCTGTTTCTGCCTGCATCGGTTTTAATTGCGATAAGGCTTGCGCCGTTATCATACTGCTCGATAACGCTTATGTCAACATCCTCGGGCATAATAAACGGCTTATGAATATATACAATGCTCTCGCCCGCTTTTCCTGAATCAAAGCTCAGCGAGAAAACATCGGTTTCTCTGTTGTATCCGTAGCTGATAATTTCACCTGCAATAGCAACGGGATGGGTTCTTGAAAGCATTTGCATAAGCGGAGCATCCATATCGTCGCCATGGTAGTCCCAATACATCTGACCCCATTTCATTTCATCAAAGAAATCAAGCAGCTCAAACGCATGTGGGAACCATGAGGTATCGGTATTATCGCTGCAACCGCCCCATTCGCCGACAATGCAGGGAACCTGAAGGCGAAGCTGAGTGTTTCTCATCTCGCCGAAAAATGCCTTAACTCTTGAAGCATTTGCATACTGATAAAGCGGAGTATCAACCGCAAAATCATATGCATGAGGGCCAAAGCACTGGTTTTCCTCACGAACACCGTTAACTGTTATCGGCGGCGCAGATTGCTTAATTCCGCTGTTGCATACATAGCTCTGCTCCATCATAACAATACCGTTTTTGGTAACCTCACGGATTGCGGCAGTTGTTTTATTGAGGAAGGGAGAATATTTCTCCAAATCAAATCTTTCCTCAACGGGGTCAATTCTGTGAACAGCATCACGAATAACATCACCGCCGATGCAATCGAGCATATTCCTTGTATCCTTTTTAAGCGCTGCCTTAATCAGTCTGCTTCTATCCACCTTTTTGTTAAAGGCAATTGTTTTTGCAACTCCTCCGACAAGGCGGGCAAACATCTTCGTGCTGTATGAACCCGGGAACGGCTCGTTCATAAGGTCGTAGCCAAAGAGCGCCGGGCTGTCTCCGTAGCGCTTTGCAAGCATCTGCCACAAATCGCAGTATCTGTCTTGTAATCCCTTGCCCAGAACAGGAGTATTATTCCAGAAGTTATCAAATTCCTTGCGTACCCATCTGCCAAGAAAATAGCCGTCCGCCCAGACGAAATACGGCATTCTCGGCTTTGCGCCATTGGTTACCGCAGCCCAGCTCGGAGCGCCGTCGCCAACGCTCTGACCGTCGTTTTGAGAATATAAATCCTGGTGCATATCAAGCAGGATATATACCCCGTATTTCTCGGCAAGAGCGAAGATTTCATCTATTGATTTAAGATAGCTCTCGTTATACTTTTCCGGCTGGGGCTCAAGATTCTGCCAGGTTATTGCAAGGCGGATAATATCAAGACCGTTTGCTTTATACTTTTTAAAGAATTCATCATCAAGCTTATAGCGAAATTCGGTGCAGTCAACAAGCTTATCATCGATATTCATACCGTTGAATATTCTTGTTCTGCCCTCTTCATCAACAAAGCGAAGCTTGCTTGTTTTAATCTTCTGCAAAGCATATTCTCCTTTATTATATTATCAATAACATTATACATTAACGCCCTGATATATTCAACCGGTTTTTGTAAAACAAAACATTGTTATTTTATTGACAATGGGAATAATAAAGCGTATAATCCATTTGCAAGCAATTTGCATTACAATATATAAAGTTTGTTAAAAGGCATTAGTGTTTTAATGCCAAAAAGGAGAAAAAAATGAGAAACTATTTTGACCTTAAAGACAATGTTGCACTTGTAACAGGCTGCTCGGGCGGTCTTGGCGTTCAGATGGCAAAGGCTCTTGCTTCCCACGGTTGCAATATTGTTGCAATCGCAAGAAGACAGGATAAGCTTGAAGAGGTTTGCAAGGAAATTTCAGACGAATTCGGCGTTGAAGCCCTTCCTCTTAAATGCGATATTACAGACACAGAAAATATCGAAGCTGTTGTTGCAAAGGCTATGGAGCATTTCGGCAGAATTGATATTCTTATCAACAATGCAGGAACAGGCGCTGTTGCCGCTGCTGAGGACATCACCGATAAGCAGTTCAACGATGAATTCCAGATTGACCTTTTCGGCTCCTTCAAGGTTGCAAGAGCAGTTGCAAACCAGGCAATGATTCCTGCTAAATACGGCAGAATTATCAACATCGCATCAATGTACGGTCTTGTTGGTAATAAGATTTGCGGTTCAGCTCCCTACCATGCTGCAAAGGGCGGCGTTGTTAATCTTACACGAGCACTTGCTGCTGAATGGGGCGTTTATAACATCACTGTTAACTCAATCTGCCCCGGTTATTTCTACACTGATTTAACAAGAGATACTCTTAATTCCGATTTCTTCCAGCAGAATGCAAAAACAATGATTCCTATGGAAAGATACGGCGATGAGGGCGAGCTTGATACAGCAACACTTTTCTTTGCTTCAAGAGCATCAACCTATGTAACAGGAACAAACCTCGCAGTTGACGGCGGATATACTTGTATGTAAAAAAATGAGGCTTTTAAGCCTCATTTTTTTACATACAGTTAAGAGTTAAGAGTTAAGAATTAAGAGTTTATACTCGATGTTCTCTAACATTTAATTGACCGAACGAAGTGAGATACCATAACTCTTCACTTTTAACTTTTCACTCTTCACTATTCATAAAATCCCACAAGCTCCAGATTCGGTGTGCCCCTTGACTGACGGATAATGAGCAGCGCGCCCTGGGCATTATCGCCTATCTCGATTATTTTTTGCATACCAATAACCGAGCCCTTATAAACCCTCTTATACTTTCCGTTTGGTTTGAGGATGAACAGCTCGAATTTTTCAACTCGCTGTCCCTTTCTTATATCCTCTTTTAAAACGCAGTATTTCAGCTTTGTCGGCGCAGCGAAACGGAATTCAATATATCCATCCGTTTCTTTGAGCTCGCCAAAACGTTTTTCAATAATCGGATTTGCCGTTATTTCACCTATCATTTCGCCAAGCTTTTTCAAAACCTTGGTTTCTTTTTTCGAGATAACTCCCCTGTCGTTAGGCGGAACATTGAGGAGCAAAAAGCTATTGTTTCCAACGGAATTAAGATAAATCTTAAACAGCTTTTTTGCGTTTTTAATGCTTGAAGCATTTTCATCGCTTGCAAACCAGCCGTCCCTTATTGAAACATCAACCTCGGCGGGATACCAGCATAAAAATGCATTCTTTTCAAGAACCTTTCTTGAACCCAAATCCTCATCCGATGAGGTTATTTTCTGAAGCTTTTTTGCCTCCTGCTCGCTTTGCTGAGAATTTTTCTCAACGGTTTCAGCCTTGGTTAAAAGCTCGGGAACAACGCAGTATTCGCTCTCCCTCGCCTCGCCTGCTTCGTTGCCGACCCAACGGATATCGGGTCCGCAAATTGCAATATTCGCATCGGGCTGAAGCGAACGGATTATTTTATAATAGCGCTCCCAATCGTATTCAAAAGCCTTTGCGTCCGCGCCCTTTGCGCCGTCAAACCAGACCTCGAAAATATCTCCATAGCCCGTTAAAAGCTCGGTGAGCTGACGGCAGAAGAAATCGTTATACTGCTCGGTTGCATACGTTTTTTCGTGCATATCCCAGGGGGAAAGATAGATTCCGAAACCAACTCCCTGCCTTTTGCATTCATCGCTAACAAGCTTAACAATATCCTCTGCAAAAGGCGATTTCATAACATTGAAATCGGTTGTTCCCGTGTTCCACAGGCAAAAACCGTCGTGGTGTTTGCAGGTCAGAATAACGCCCGTTGCGCCCGAAGCCTTAATTGCTTTAATCCACTGCTCGGGCTTAATTGAAAGGATTTTGAAATCCTCGGCTTTTTCTGTTCCGTTTCCCCATTCCCTGCCCGTTGAGGTATTCATACCGAAATGCAAAAGCAGTAAAAAGGTTTACGGGCGTGTTCAAGCTGTATTCCGCTCGGCAAAACGGAATTATACCGCTCAACCTCATCATCATTCAATGGATATTTATTATTGGTGCTTGTCCAGTTTTCGTTAAGCTTAAGTTTCATTTTCCCTCTCCCCTCATTATTTTCTCAATTATTATACCATCTATTTTACTATAATTCAATGATAACAAAAAAGCCCTTGACAAATAATAATTATCTGCTATAATGATAAGGCACTTAGGAATATCGCGGGGTAGAGCAGTTGGTAGCTCGTCGGGCTCATAACCCGGAGGTCG